>CBIHPC010000006.1:0-82050 GCA_966211305.1 uncultured Niastella sp. | reverse complement strand
AAGCAAATACAGTTCCCCGTTTTCGCTTTCAGCCTGTATCTACATTCACCTTTAAGCTGTATTCCGTATTCGCTTTCGGCTTTCGCCTTTCGCCTGTTTTCGCTTGCAGCCAGAAGCCTTTGCCTTTCCCTCGTTGCCTTTATGCCTCGTTGCCTTTCTTCATTGATTTATACCCCTTTACAGGATAACAAAAAACCTGCATAACCCTTTTTTATGTTATTTTTGCAGGCGTTCTAAGACACGCTTTCCAATAGGTTACTATATATCAATTTGTTATATCAGCGTCAGCAACCTTTTGGGTTTTGGGATGTTATAATACCTGGTTAAGGAACACCCAAAGGTTTAATCAGAATATATTTGACATATGCAGGAATTACCCGTTATCAGTAGTGTAAATGAATCAACTTCCGTTGTAAAGAAGCCCAACTGGCTGCGCGTAAAATTACCCACCGGCGAAAACTACCGGCATGTACGCAACCTGGTTGACCAACATAAACTCCACACTATTTGTGAAAGCGGCAATTGTCCGAATATGGGCGAATGCTGGGGCGAAGGCACAGCTACGTTTATGATCCTTGGTAATGTGTGCACCCGAAGCTGCGGTTTCTGCGCCGTGGCCACCGGCCGGCCCGATGCCGTTGACTGGGACGAACCGCAACGCGTGGCGGAAGCCATTCACCTCATGAAGGTAAAACACGCAGTACTCACCTCTGTTGACCGCGACGAACTGAAAGACGGCGGCAGCATAATCTGGCACAATACCATCAAAGCCGTAAAAGCATTAAATCCGGATACTACGCTCGAAACGCTGATCCCCGACTTCAAAGGCAAAGCAGAAGATGTACAACGCGTCATCGATGCAGCGCCTGAAGTGGTATCGCACAATATAGAAACCGTTGAGCGCCTCACCCGCCAGGTACGTATTCAGGCCAAATACCGCCGCAGCATGGAAGTGCTGAAGATGCTGAAAGAGGGTGGAATGCGTACAAAAAGCGGTATCATGCTGGGTTTGGGCGAAACAAAAGAAGAAGTGCTGCAAACGATCCGCGACCTGGCCAACAGTGGGGTAGACGTTATTACAATTGGCCAGTACCTGCAACCTACCAAAAAGCATTTACCGGTTGTACGGTTTGTACATCCCGATGAATTTGCCGAATACCGCGAAGCCGGCTACAATATGGGGCTCGATTATGTAGAAAGCGGTCCGCTCGTTCGTTCTTCATACCACAGCGAACGCCATGTTATACCAGGTTACGGTAAAGAACAATGGTTGAAACAAAAAGAAATGATGAATATTCAATAATGAATTTCGAATGTCGAAGTAGAAATACAATAAGGTTCTTTATATTGCCTGTATTTCAACTTCGACATTTTACATTGAACATTCGATATTCGATATTGCTTTGCCTGCTGTTACCTTCAATCGGTTTTAGCCAACTCCGCTGGAAGAAAGCAACCACCGAATTCGACAACCTTCCGGCTTCCATCCGTATATTCAAAACCTCCGATTCGCTGAACGGCCGCCCTTTCAAAGCCTGGTGCGCCCAGATAAAACTAAAAGATAGGAACCTCGCGTTTACCGCGCAAACGGGCGGGGGTAACAGTTATACACCATCAGCATATTATTCCAGTGAAGGCAAACCATATATCGTTATAAATGGCGGGTATTTTTCTTTTCAAACCAATCAAAACCTGAGCGTGATCATCAGGGAGGGAAAAATGGTTGCGTATAATATTCCGGCCCTGAAAAGCCTGTTCAGTGATTCCTTTTATTATGCTACCCGCGGCGCATTCGGCATTTCAAAAAAACGCCGCGCCGATGTTGCCTGGCTGTTTACCGATACCGCCAAACGATGGCCCTACGCATTTCAATCCCATCCTATTATAGCCAAAGGCAGCAATCCCGATCCATCTTTTGCCGATCTGCGTACCATTGAACAATGGACCTGGTGGAAGATGCATACCGCCATAGGCGGCGGTCCGGTATTGGTGCAGGAAGGGGCGGTAATGATCACTAACCGCGAAGAACAATTGTATGCCTTTGAAAAAAAGGACCGCCATCCGCGAACGGCTATCGGTTATACCCGTAACAACCGGTTGATCATACTGGTGATACAGGGCCGTGCGCCAGGTACTGCCGAAGGCGCCACGTTGGAAGAAGAGGCAAAAATGCTGGTTGATCTTGGTTGTGTGGAAGCCATCAACCTCGATGGCGGCAGCAGCAGTTGTATGCTGGTGAATGGAAAGGAAACGATAACGCCGGCAGACGATGGAAAACAGCGGCCGGTGGCAAGTGTGTTTATAGTCACTAAAAAGCAACCAAAGAAGAAAAAATGAGTGTTTTGTGGTACGAACATCTGATATAAGAAAAATGACCAAAGCTGTATTAACAACTTTGGTCATTTTTATTTTGTATTTCTATTTCTTTATTCGTACTCCTTACTTCGGCTTCCTTTCAACAACGAGGATCAATTACTCGCCCAATTAAACTACTTTATCAGTTTTAGCTTCCCAAACTAAAGCACTGGCGCCGAGGATCGCCGCATCTGCTTCGCGCAGCTCGGAGAACAACAGCTGTACTTTATTCTGGAAAATGGGGAGCAGGTTCTTCTCCATATGCTCGCGGGTTGGCTTCAGGATGAGGTCGCCGGCCTTCGTCATGCCACCAAATAAAATGATGGCCTCCGGAGAGGAGAACATGACGAAATTGGCTAATGAAAGTCCGAGTACCTCACCGGTAAACTCATACACTTCTTTGGCAATTTCATCGCCCTGGATGGCGCAATCGTATACGATGCGGCTATCGATCTCTTCCTTGGCATAGTTCCGCAGCAGGCTGTCGCGTTTGGGATCGCGGTCGAGGAACTCGAGCGCGGTTAACGCAACGCCGGTAGCCGAAGCATAGGATTCAAGCGAGCCGCGTAAGCCGGTGCCTTTATGTAAACGGCCGCCGGGGATAATGGTGGTATGACCCAGTTCACCGGCAAAACCATCATGACCATAAATAAGCTGACCGTTTGCCACGATACCGCTGCCCACGCCGGTACCCAGGGTGATCATTATAAAATCGCGCATGCCACGGGCCACACCATACATCATTTCACCCACCGCCGCCGCATTGGCGTCATTGGTGAGCGAGCAGGGAACCCCGAACTTTTCGTTCATGAGCTGCTGCAAAGGGATAAGGCCTTTCCAGGGTAAATTGGGCGCATATTCAATAGTGCCTTTATAGTAATTTCCATTGGGTGCGCCAATACCAATACCACGGATACCATTGATGCCGCCAACCTGGTCGATGGCAGGCGCCAGCGCGCCGGCCAGTTCATCAATATAATCCGCCACATCCTTGTGTTTGCGGGTTGAAATGGCCCCCCGGTACGAAATATCTCCCCGGTGATCTACGATCCCAAAAACGGTGTTGGTGCCGCCAATATCAATTCCAATGGCATACTCTTGTTGTCTCATTGCTATTTTCTGTTTCTTAGTTTCAGTCATTCCGGCCTGTCGTTGCTGGCGAACTGCCAACTGCGAACTGCCAAATGTTTTGCGGCGTGAAGATACCATCAATTTACGTATTAATGACCACCGGCGCTCTCTAGTTTGTCATAATCAATGCCTTGGGTCTTTAAAATTGCTTTGGCGCGAACCGCGTAAAATGCCAGGTACGCGAAACAAATTACACCTACGATAAAAGAAGCCTGGATGCCAAGCATTTTTTCATCGGCCAGCCAACCCTGCAACAAACTGATAAATCCACCGCCCATGATCATCATGATCAGGAAGCTGGCGCCCTGGTTTGTGTGACGGCCCAGTCCGGCAATGGCCAGCGTAAAGATGCAGGGCCACAGGGTAGAACAGAACAGTCCCACGCTGGTAAATGCGTAAACGCTTATCCAGCCATCGGCAAGCATACCGATAATTAAACCAGCCATCCCAAAGCCTGAGAAAATAAGCAACTGGCGGGCAGGATTTCCCTTGCTCAGCAGATCGCCAATGATCAGGGCTACGATCACACCTGCATATACATAGAAGGGGGTAATATCGTGGTTGGCTATTTTATTGATCAGCAGGAAAACGCCAAATGCCAGGTAAGGCATAACAAATCGCAATACCGATTTTACACCGGCGCTCAGGTTAAATGCGCCAACAGATGAGGTCCAGCGGCCCATCATTAAACTTGCCCAGTATAACGAAACCCAGGGGGCGATATTTTCCGTTGGAAAAGGATTTCCATTTGCATCTTTCAGGTGTTCGCTCATGAACTGGGGCAGGTTACTGGCCGTAGCTACTTCAACCCCTACATATATAAAAATACCGATCATCCCCAGCCAAAGCTGCGAGTAATTCAGGGCGCCTTTTTTTGCCGCTGCCATGGGAGCCGCCACATCAGTTGGCGTAGCCACTTTGCTGGCGTCATCTGCATGTTCTATCTTGTTGGGAATGGGGGAGAATTTGAATATGATGGCTACCAGAATGAAAGCTGCGCCCAATATAAGGTAAGGCACTTTTACGGCGCCGATGTCAGCCACCTGCTTTGTACCGGTAACTGAACCAAAAATAGCGAGGCTTACGATCACCGGGCCCAGGGTAGTGCCGAAGTTATTGATACCCCCAGCCAGGCTTAAGCGCTGTGAACCGGTTTTTGGATCGCCCATTACGATGGCCAGCGGATTGGCAGCCGTTTGTTGCAGTGAAAATCCTAATCCCACAATAAATAAACCCGTGATCATGATCAGGAATGATTGGGATTCAGCGGCCGGATAAAACAGCAGGGTGCCGAGGGCTGAAATAACCAGTCCCAATGCAATACCATTTTTATAGCCCATTTTATTTAAAATATCGCCACCAGTGGCTTTGCTTATAAGGAAATAAATTACAGAACCAACAGTATACGCTACGTAGAATGCGAAAGAGATCATCTGTCCCTGCCAGGCCTCCAGATTTAACTTCTCCCTGAAAACCGGGATCAGGATATCGTTGCTGGCCGCAACAAAACCCCAGAAAAAGAAAACAGAAATAAGAACAGCAAATTGCGACCATTTTGTTTGTTGACTCATTGAGTGGTTGGTTTTAGTCTAAAGATTTTTTAAAAGTAATAAGATTTTTGCCATCGCCGGCTGCGACTGTTACATATACCTTTTTAGTTACATCTGCCAAGATACCGCTTTAGCAACATGCGGCATGAAATTTTATACGCCGGAACCAGCAACCTGTCATTGTAACGTGACATATATAATCTCTTTTGTAATCATTTTTTTCATAGTTGCGCCATAAAATCAAAATCCTTCCTATATTGAACACACATTTCCTTTTTACTTTTAACCTGAACAACAAGAATGGATATATTACACGTAAGCGCGGAATGTTACCCTGTAGCTAAGGCAGGCGGGTTGGGAGATGTTGTAGGGGCCCTGCCAAAATACATGAATCAGCTTGGCCATACGGCCAAAGTGGTAATGCCTATGTACCGCACCAAATTTCTGTATGCCAATGAGTGGGATGTAGTACATAAAGGCACCACCAATATGGGCAACTGGTGGTTCGAATTCACAATTATTAAAGAAAAGACCGATAAACTGGGTTTCGAACTGTACCTGGTTGATGTGAACGGTTTGCTCGACCGCGAAAAAGTATACGGCTACAACGACGACAACGAACGTTTTACCGCTTTTCAGATCTGTGTGCTCGACTGGCTGAGTTCGTGGGCAAAAAAGCCCGACATCATTCATGTGCACGACCACCACACCGGGCTTATTCCTTTTATGGTAAAGCATTGCCTGAAGTACCGGGGGCTCTCGCACGTAAAAACGGTGCTCACCATTCATAACGCCCAATACCAGGGCTGGATGGGATGGAACCGCAGCATACTGATACCTCAATGGGATATGTGGAAATGGGGGATGCTCGACTGGAACAATACCATCAACCCGCTGGCCAGCGCCATCAAATGCGCCGACAGGGTTACCACGGTAAGCCCAAGCTACCTCGATGAGCTCAGATGGATGAGCAACGGGCTGGAACCGCTGTTCGAGTATGAAAAAGGAAAATGCGTGGGTATCCTGAATGGGATCGACGACCATGTATGGGACCCGAACAAAGATCAATATCTGCAACACCATTATTCAATTGGCGAACTGGAAGCCGGCAAGGCAAAAAATAAAATGCAGCTGTGCGATCAGTTCAATCTCGATTTCGATAAACCCCTCATAGGTTTTATTGGCCGCCTGGTTGGCGAAAAAGGCGCCGATCTGTTACCCCAGGTTATCAGCGACTCCTTCTACTTTATAGGCCGGCGAATGAATTTCCTCGTATTGGGAAGCGGGTTCCCCGAAGTAGAAGCCGGTCTCTCGGCGCTAAAACCATTATCGCAATACGATTACAATGTATTTATCGGTTATAATGAAGGGTTAAGTCATACCATGTATGCCGGGCTTGATTTTTTGTTGATGCCATCGCGGGTAGAACCCTGCGGACTGAACCAGATGTATTCGATGCGGTATGGCACCGTGCCTATGGTACGCCGCACCGGCGGACTGAAAGATACCGTTGTTGACTTTGGTGATGTGAACGGCTACGGCATCTGTTACAACCATACCAGTATACCCGATATTACGCATGCGGTATGGCGGGCTGCCGAGCTCTACCACAATAAAGAAAAGCTGCACCATATCAGGCAACATATGATGAAGCTTGATTTTAGCTGGGAAACGAGTGTGAAACATTATATTGATGTGTATTCGGCGCTAGTTGTATAATAATTGTATAACTTTAAGAAAGAGTAAAGAGTTCTATGTTTTTGGTTTTAAGTTCTGAGTTAATGGGTTAATATCCCCGCAACGAAGAACTTAACTTAGAACTACGAACCAGTAATATAAACTCAGGAACAAAGAATAGAATTAAGAACTCTGAATTAAAAACTAAGTACTAAGATGAGCAAACAAGTGATTGCTGTCATCCTGGGAGGAGGGGCCGGCACCCGGCTTTATCCCCTGACCGCCAGCCGTTCAAAACCCGCAGTGCCTATTGCCGGAAAATATCGTTTGGTAGACATTCCCATTTCAAACTGTATAAACTCCGGCATCAACCGCATGTTCGTTTTGACGCAGTTCAACTCGGCATCGCTGAACAAACACATTAAGAACACGTATCACTTCAGTATTTTCAGCAGTGCGTTTGTTGACATCCTGGCGGCAGAGCAAACACCCGATAATCCATCGTGGTATCAGGGTACAGCCGATGCCGTACGCAAGTCGCTCCGTCACCTGAGCCAGCACGATTTTGAATATGTGCTGATCCTTTCGGGCGACCAGTTATACCAGATGGACCTGCAGGATTTCATTGGTAAACACCGCGAATCGGGCGCCGATATTTCGGTAGCCACTATCCCGGTGGCAGCCCGCGAAGCATCGGATTTCGGCATCCTGAAAGCCGACCCCGACGGCCATATCACTGCATTTACAGAAAAACCCAAACAGGACATGCTTGTTGACTGGAAAAGTGAAACCAGTGAAGAAATGCAGAAGCAGGGCAGGGTATACCTGGCTTCCATGGGTATTTATATCTTCAACCGCAGACTGATGTTCGATCAGTTGCTGGAAGAACACAAGAACGCAACAGATTTTGGTAAGGAGATCCTTCCTAAATCGATCGGCGTTCATAAGATCATGAGCTATGAGTACGATGGTTACTGGACCGATATCGGTAATATCTATTCCTTCTTCGAAGCCAATCTCGCGCTTACGCAGGATATTCCGCCCTTTAATTTATTCGACAACAGCAACGCCGTATATACCCGCGCCCGCATGTTGCCCCCGGCTAAAATAAGCGGCACCACGCTCGAGAAAACCATTATTGCCGAAGGCAGCATCATCAATGCCAGCCGCATCGAGAACAGCGTGATCGGCATCCGCAGCCGCATAGGGCATGGCACCACGATAGTAAGCAGCTACATCATGGGCTCCGATTATTTTGAGACCATTGAAGAAATGCAGCACTCCGTTGAAAGAGGATTGCCCAAATTAGGGATCGGCGAACGCTGTTATATACGTAATGCCATCGTTGATAAGAACTGCCGCATCGGGAACGATGTGCGTATCAATGGCAGCAATCACCTCGAAAATACAGATCACTCGTTGTACACCATCAAAGATGGTATTGTGGTAGTAAAGAAAGGCTCTATTCTGCCTGATGGGTTTGTGATATAATGAATGAATGTTCTTATAAAGAAGCCCCGACAATTCTGCCGGGGCTTTGTTGTTATTGCAACGTAAACAAACAAACTATTCTGTTCTAAGACTTTTTACCGGGTTCATCAATGCCGACCTGATGGAATGATAACTTACGGTAAGCAGGGTCACCAGCAAAGCGCATATGCCTGCTATCGCAAAGATCCACCATGAAATACCGGTGCGGTATTCATAATTCTGCAACCAGTTATGCATAAAATAATAAGCCGTTGGTATGGCAATGACCAGGGCGATAAGCACTGGTACTACAAATTCTCCCGACAAAAGCCGCCATAAATTAAAAAGCGAAGCGCCCAGCACTTTCCTGATGCCGATTTCCCGGGTGCGCTGCTCAGTTACATATGAAGCGAGGCCAAATAATCCAAGGCAGGAAATGAAGATGGCCAGGATGGCAAAAAAGGTCGACAGGTTGCCAATACGCATTTCATTCGTAAACTTTTTCGAAAATTCATCATCTACAAATTTGAACTCAAACGGGTTGCCTTCATTATACTTATTATATACCGCAGCCATTTTCACCAACGCCTGTTGTATGGGCATGTTGGGTTTTAACCGGATGGTAATAACGCCCAGGTAACCATCGAGGAAAAAAATTGCGGGTGGAACAGGAGTATAGGGCGACTGGGTGATCATATCATGTACTACGCCGGCAACCGTATAATTTTTGCCGTTGTATTTGACGGTTTCACCAACAACATTTTCAAGGCCGGTTATTTTTGCACCGGTCTCATTCAGTAAAACCGATGAAGAATCGCCTTGCGCATCGGGCAAAAAATCGCGTCCTTCCTTAATGCGCCAGCCAATGGTTTTGCCGAAATCGGGCGACACGGTCACTGTTCTGAAATAAGCTACCAGGTTAGGATCCTTACCCCGCCAGTCGATACTATTGTTATTGGGAAAATAGGCAGGTGAATGGCTTGAAAGCGCCACCCGCTCCACAATTCCGCTTTGCATAAGTTCATTCTTTATGGCATCATAATGTTTTCGCAACTGGGGTGTATTCATTGGAACGGTGATGAGCCCATCGCGGTTGTAACCTGTGGGCCTGTTCCGTGCATGTTGGATCTGGCGGAAAACAATAATGGTACTAATGATGAGCGTAATGGAAACCGAAAATTGTAACACAACCAGTATCCGGCGCGGCAGCGATGCAAATTTGCCCGGTTGTATAATGCCCTTCAAAACTTTTACCGGTTTGAAAGCCGACAAATAAAAAGCGGGGTAGCTTCCGGCGATCAACCCGGTAAATAAAGTGAAGCCAATTGTAAACAGCCAGAATACGGGATTATTCCATACAATGGCGATTTGTTTATCGGCCAGGTTGTTGAAGAATGGAAGCGATAGCTGCACCAGCACAATGGATAGAAAAAAAGCGATAAAGGACACCACTACAGATTCAGCCAGAAATTGCCCGATCAGTTGCCCGCGCAATGAGCCCATCGTTTTTCTTACACCCACTTCTTTGGCGCGTATGGCGCTGCGGGCTGTGGAAAGGTTCATAAAATTTATACAGGCGAGCAGCAATACAAAGCCCCCGATGATGCCGAACAGCCACACAAAATCTATACGTCCGCCAACAGCTTTTCCATTTTTGAATTCGGTATACAAATGCAATTTGTCAACCGGATGCAGCATGATC
The DNA here is from genome assembly GCA_966211305.1 of uncultured Niastella sp. Taxonomy (GTDB): domain Bacteria; phylum Bacteroidota; class Bacteroidia; order Chitinophagales; family Chitinophagaceae; genus Niastella. The sequence goes on along the minus strand of CBIHPC010000006.1, from coordinate 72,165 downwards.
TCCTCTTTCACATCTTCTATAAACGGGGTTGGCACCTGTTTGATTATAGCAGTTGTTTTATCAAAATCAGCCCCATCGTTCAATTGTACAAACAGCTGGCCGCAGTGGTTACTCCATGATTCCTGTTTCTTCAGCCAGTTTTCGGGGTGTTCCCATGGCAGCAGTAACTGAATATTGTAAAAACTGGTGTTATGCGGCAGGTCTTCATAAATTCCGGCTACTTTCAGGTCAAAAGCATTGTTTACCCTGATTATTTTATTCAACGGATCGCTTTCGCCAAATGTAGCTTTGGCAAGCGATTGAGAAAGTAAAACAGAAGAAGGGTCTTTCAATGCAGCCCGATCACCCCTCAACATGGTAAGCGTAAACATTTGGGTAAAATCGGGCTGCACCCACATGCCCTTCCGCGAAAATTTTTTATCGCCTGCACCTACCAGGTATTCGAACTCATATGACGTAAGAGAAAGATATTTAAACTCCCGCCCGTATTTCGACTTCAATGCATCGCCCAATGGCATGGCCACTGTTTTACCGGTATATGTTTCCCCATCGCTGGTTTGGTTAAGCATTACCTGCGCCAGCCTGTTATGGTTATGGAAATATTTGTTGAATGAAACTTCATCCCAAACCCATAAACCGGCCAGTAAGGCCACAGCGATACCGGTTGCCAACCCCAGAATATTGATGGTTGAATGCAGTTTGTTCCTGAACAGGTTGCGGCGGGCAATTTTTAAATAGTTTGAGATCATGTGATTGGCATTAGATGCTTCAGGCCAGTTGCCATTAAAATGCCGGAAAAATAAACGTTTATAATCAACAATATATAATTTACCGGTTTATTTAACTGTACGGTTTTGATACGGTAAGTGTACGGAAAATAAGTAACTTACCCATCATTACTCTCCTCAAAGCGATTGCATATGGAACCATCACCCATCGTATTGAATACCGAACAGGCCATTCAGAGTAAACCCCGTTTCAACTTCTGGCAGATCTGGAACATGTGTTTCGGTTTCTTTGGCATTCAGTTTGGCTGGTCGTTACAAATGAACAATATGAGCGCCATTTACGAGTACCTCGGCGCTTCGGCAGAACAGATCCCCGGCTTATGGCTGGCGGCGCCCATGACCGGCCTCATCGTTCAACCCATTATCGGTTATCTCAGCGACCGCACCTGGCACCCACGGTGGGGTCGAAGAAGGCCTTACTTCCTGGTCGGCGCCATACTCAGTTCTCTTGCGTTATTCATTATGCCCAATGCTTCGGCCATCTGGATGGCGGCCGGCACCCTGTGGATCCTCGACTCATGCATCAATGTTAGCATGGAACCCTTCCGGGCATTTGTAGCTGACAACCTCAATGAACGGCAACGCCCGTTTGGTTATGCCATGCAAAGCATGTTCATAGGTGCAGCGGCATTCATAGCAGGATTTCTGCCCGGTTTGCTGGTAAACTGGTTTGGCGTTTCCCGCTCAACAACCGGCGGCGGCATTCCGCAAAACATCATGTGGTCGTTCTACATTGGCGGTATTATGTTTTTAACGGCTGTGTTGTACACGGTGTTCCGCAGCAGGGAATATCCGCCTACCGATCCCAACTGGCGGCAACAGCTCAATGCACAGCATGGCAGCGGCATCGGTGGCGCCATTAAGGAAATTACATCTTCAGTGCTCCATATGCCGGCGCAAATGAAAAGGCTGGCGCTGGTGCAGTTCCTTACCTGGCCGGGCCTGTTCCTGATGTGGTTCTATTACACAACCGGCGTAGCGCGCGATATTTTCAAGGGCGACCCCGATACTTCCAATGAAATTTATACCCGGGGTATTGAACATGCCAACGCCACTTCATCGATCCTCAACCTGGTTACATTCCTGTTTTCGTTAACGCTTTTCTTTTGGGTAGCCAAACTTGGTAAGAAAATGACCCATACTTTTTGCCTGCTCATTGGCGGGTTGGGTTTGTTCAGCGTAAAATTTATCAGCGACCCTTCTATACTCTATGTAGCCATGAGTATGGTGGGTATTGCCTGGGCATCTATTTTGTCGATGCCCTATTCCATGCTGGCCGGGCATTTACCCGAAAACAAAATTGGCATTTATATGGGCATTTTTAATTTCTTTATTGTATTGCCTGAGATCATTGCGTCGCTGTTTTTCGGGAAGTTCATGGAGAATGTGCTTCATAACGACCGCCTGCTGGCCGTACAAATTGGCGGCGGCTTACTAATGGCAGCAGGTATTGTATGCGCTTTAATAGTAAAAGAAAAAACAACCGATGAACTGCTGTAAAAGAACCCTCGCTTTTGTTACCTGTTTCTTTCTGGTTTTGCAATTGACGGCTCAGGACAGCCTTAACGTTTATCCCTCGCATTGGTGGGTGGGTATGAAAAACCGCAACCTGCAATTGATATTTTATAACAGGTTTAAAAACCTGTCTGTAGATAAAGTAGTAATTCAATCGGCTCACCCTGCCATAAAGATCAAAAAACTACACAAAGTAAACAACCGGCATTACCTGGTGGTTGATGTAGAAATTACCGCCAATGCTAAACCAGGCAAATATAAAATAAGCTTTGGCGGTATTATCAGGTCTGAATGGAATCATGTCTTTTTTGAACTAAAGCCGCGAAGCAAACAAAACGGCAAAACTCGCATTCAGGGGGTGAACAGCTCCGACCTTATTTATTTGATAATGCCCGACCGCTTCAGTAATGGCGATGCCGGCAACGACCGCATAGCCGGCCTGCGCGATCAAAGCCTCGACCGCTCCGATTATTTCAAACGCCATGGCGGCGATCTCAAAGGCATCCAAAACCATCTCGGTTACCTGCAACAACTGGGGGTAACCGCGCTTTGGTTAAACCCGGTGCTGCTAAACGATATGCCCGACCGCACCGAACATGGTTATGCATTTACCGATCATTATACCATCGATCCGCGGCTGGGCGGCGCCAAAGCTTATCATGAATTGATCGACAGCCTGCATAAACGCGGCATGAAGATCATTCAGGATGCGGTATACAATCATATAGGCATCGAACATTTCCTCTACCGCGATATGCCCGACAGCAGCTGGTTCCATTGGTGGCCCTCGTATACCAATACTACCTACAAAGACCAGGTGCTGATGGACCCATATGCAGCTGCCATCGACAAAAAACGCATGAGCGATGGCTGGTTCACCGGCGTTATGCCCGATGTGAACCAGCACAATCCCTTTGTAGCGAATTTTCTTATCCAACATGCCATCTGGTGCACCGAAGAGTTCGGGCTCGATGGCTGGAGGATTGATACGTATGCCTACAACGATCTCACATTTATGAACCGCTGCAACAAAGCCCTGCTGAACGAATATCCGCAGCTCCATCTTTTCGGCGAAACCTGGGTGCATGGCATCCCCAACCAGAGCTTTTTCACCCGCAACAAATACAACATCCCCTACAAAAGCAATCTGCCAGGGGTAACCGATTTTCAATTGAACCTGTATGGTATTGTGCCTGCATTAACACAGGGTTTTGGCTGGACGGAAGGGGTGAACCGCCTGTACCTGACCGCCACCAACGATTATGTATATACCGATGCCACGAAGAATGTGCTGTTCCTCGATAACCATGATCTCAGCCGGTTCTTCAGCATGGTAGGCGAGGATATTGCCAAACTAAAAATGGGTATCGCCTGGCTGTTGACTTTTCGCGGAATACCACAATTGTATTACGGAACCGAAATACTGATGAAGAACTTTGCCGACCCCGATGGGAAGGTACGGCTCGATTTTCCCGGCGGCTGGCCCGGCGATGCCGCCAATAAATTCGAGCCCGGCGGCAGAACGCCTGCCGAAAATGAAGTATTTAATTATGTGAGCACGCTCGCCAACTTTCGTAAAACCTCAACAGCGTTAACCACCGGCAAACTGATGCAGTATGTGCCAGAGGATGGCGTGTATGTATATTTCAGGTACAATGCCCAGCAAACGATCATGTGCGTTATGAATGCCAATGAGGGCGAAAAGGAGCTCGATATGCGACGGTTTGAAGAACGGGTGAAAAACTACACCAAAGCGCGGAACATCGTTGACGGTACCATCGCTGATATAACCAGCCGTTTAAAAGTGCCGGGAAAAACGGTATGGGTGGGGGAGTTGCGGCCATGAAGAATGTAGAAAATGATTCAAATTGCCAACAATATGAAACAAATTGAATAAGCGGTTATAGGAAGTCTCGGTAACTTTTGGATGGTTTAATCATTAATCATTTAAAAATTATCTTATGACGAGAAAGTCTTGCCTGTTGATCGCTGCCATTATTCTTAGTTGCGGGTTGAGTATTAAAGCCACATCCTCATTTAAACTGGTTGCTTTTACACCTGTTCCGCACGCGCCGGCTTTTAGCTGGACCTTCACCTACGCCTTCGGCAATGGTCCCATATCGGGCTTAAGCTGGTCGGGTAATTACCTGTATGTTTCTTCCGGCAATTACACGGTATATTCGGCGAACGGATACGCGTTCCTTACACCATCGAACCCGGTTTATTGTAGTGCCGTGGATAATGAAAACACCTATGTACAGATCTATGTCACCGGCAGCCACAACGCCGTTTCATACTACGATTTCTATCAATCGCAACAATAACCAACTGCACTTCAACAAATGATATCAATAAACGAGGCCGCCCCCGGTTGGCGGAGGCCCCGTTTATTTTAGAAAAGCCTACCTGATAGTATAGGATGGACAGCCCTCCAAAATCTGTTATATTAGCGGCATGTTCAAGAAAACGTTACTTGCCTGCTATGTGACCGCACTCACATTGCATCTTTCTGCCCAAACAAAATGGCCCGCCATAACACAGCAAAGCAAACCCTGGACCCGCTGGTGGTGGATGGGAAGCGCCGTTGACGAAAAGAACATCAAGACCAGTTTACAACAATACAGCCAGGCTGGATTTGGCGGGGTAGAAATTGTACCCATTTATGGCGCCAAAGGTTTTGAGCACCGGTATATAAAATACCTCTCGCCCCAATGGATGAAAATGCTCGACTATACCGTACAGCAATCGAATGCCCGCAACATGGGCGTTTATATTTCTGTTGGAACCGGCTGGCCCATTGGCGGTTCGCATGTAACGGTACGGGACGCCGCATCGAAACTTTTCGTGCAACAATATCAACTGAAAGCGGGTACGCCGTTGGGGCAGCCTGTTGTAATTAATGATACAAAACAAAAAAGTTTTGCCGCGTTAAGCGCCCTTATGGGTTTTAACAGTAAGGGCGAAGCCATCGATCTTACCGGTAAGCTGGATGCCGGCGGCAACCTGCAATACAATGCCACCGGTGATTTGAAACTGTATGCGGTGTTCACCGGCAAAACGAAACAGGCGGTAAAAAGAGCCGCGCCGGGTGGGGAAGGATTTACCATCGATCATTTTTCAAAAGCGGCAACCGCCAACTATTTCACCATCTTCGATACGGCCTTCGGCAATTCATCACATGGCGTAAAGGCTTTCTTCAACGACAGCTATGAAGTATACAATGCCGACTGGACGCCCGATTTCTTCACCGAATTTCAGAAGAGAAGAGGGTACGATCTCAGGAAATATCTCAACCTGTTCCTGTCAGATTCAAACGATGCCACCGCACGGTTGAAATCAGATTACCGCGAAACCCTCGCAGACCTTATGCGCGAGAATTTCTCAACGGTATTCACCGAGTGGACCAATAAAAGAAGTACGCTCTCGGTTAACCAGGCGCATGGTTCGCCCGGCAACCTGCTCGATCTGTATGGCGCATTCGATATTCCTGAAACGGAAACATTTGGCAGCAGCTATTTTCCCATCCGCGGTTTAAGAAGGGACAGCGGCGATATTCGCAATGTTGACCCCGACCCCAATATGCTGAAGTTCGCTTCTTCGGCTGCGCATGCCTATGGCAAACCGCTCACGAGTTGCGAAACCTTTACCTGGCTTACTGAACATTTCAAAACATCATGGAGCCAGTGTAAACCCGAAGTTGACCAGGTATTTCTCTCAGGCATCAATCATGTTTTTTATCATGGAACAACATATAGTCCGGCCGATGCCAAATGGCCCGGCTGGTTATTTTATGCGTCGGTAAACTTTGTGCCCAATAACAGTTTGTGGCCGCACCTGAAGGGATTGAACGATTATATAGCCCGTTGTCAGGCTGTACTGCAGACCGGCGAACCCGACAATGAAATACTGATCTACTGGCCGGTATACGATGCCTGGCATAATGCGAAGGGGATGGATATGCCGCTGAAAGTGCATGATGTTGACCATTGGCTGCACCCAACGCGGTTTTATAAAAATGTGGTGGCTTTGCAGAACGCCGGTTACTCGCTTGATTTTGCGTCGGACAAAATGCTGGGCGAAGCGCACGCACAAAACGGCGGATTGCGCATCAGCGCAAAAGGCGCACAACACAAACTGTTGCTGGTACCCTCTTGTGATAAAATGCCTGTAACCACACTTAAAAATATATTAAAGCTTGCCAGTGAAGGCACAACCGTTGTCTTTGAGCAATTCCCGCAGGATGTACCAGGTTTTAATGAGCCGGAAAAAGGCAGAAAGGAGTTAAAAGACCTTATTGCCGGTATTCAGTTTGCTGCCGGTAACGATCAGTTGCAAACAGCCTCGACAGGCAAAGGAAAAATTGTAGTGGGCGATGTAAACGCCGCCCTGAAATACCTGGGTATTGCTCCAGAATCAATAGCTGCAGGCGGTTTAAAATTCATTCGCAGGAAAAAACCAGATGGCACTTACTATTTCATTGTAAATAACACAGCCAAAGACGTCGATGAAACTGTTGCATTACGAAATACAGCCAGTACAGTTTTGCGTATGGACCCGCTGAACGGACAGATCAATTCGCTGCTGCATCATCAGCAAAACAATTCAACGGCAGTGAGGTTACAATTGCGATCGGGCGAATCGGTTATTATAAAATTAAGCAACATAAAAGAAACGGCCATCCCATACCGGTATATGCAAGCGGCTGGTGAACCAATAAACCTTCAGGATAATGGCTGGGTGTTACAATTCATAGAAGGCGGGCCGCAACGCCCGGCCACGAAAAAAATGACCACCATTCAACCGTGGACAGCTTTCACTGATGATTCAACCACGCAATCGTTTTCAGGCGCCGGAGTGTACACGACAACCTTTTCCATCAAAAACAAAGCGGCCGATTATATTTTGCAGTTAAACAAATTATATGAGTCGGCCCGGGTGATCATCAATGGCAAAGATGCCGGCCTTATCTGGAGCCTGCCGTATGAGCTAAAAGTTGGGCAGTATTTGAAAGAAGGGAAAAACACCATCAGCATCGAAGTTCGCAACCTGATGGCCAACCGAATAAGGGATATGGACAGAAAGGGTGAGGTTTGGCGCAATTACCATGAAATAAATTTTGTGAACATCAACTATAAAAATTTTGATGCCGCCGGCTGGAAGGTGCAGCCTTCGGGTTTGGCGGGCGCGGTGAAACTGATCCCGATAAAATAAACCAGTTTAAAAAGTGCAAGCCAGCAGTTGAAATCTAATACAAATCTAATATACGGGCCCCCGGATGCACCGGAGGCCTTTTTATTGCAATTTAACATTAGAATTCGCCTATATACTTTGAAATACCTTCCTGTTTTTATATTTTGGTGCCCAAACCCTTAGTCATGAAATTCCTGGCCGGCCTGTTGGCCATTATAAGCCTGATGTCATCCTGCGGAGTATCACATCAATTATCTTATGGCGGCAATTATTCTGACCCACCGATTACCCAATCATTGTTTGCCGACAAAGCGGCCACTATTTCAGAAGAAAACATTCAAAAGATCCTCGACGGCAATTATTCACTACCCAAACAATTACGGGTTGCCCTTATAAAACTGGAAGGCACCCAAAAAAGATATTACTGGAACTACTGGAGCGACGAGGCGTATTTGAAAACACAACAAGCCTACCTTGATTCATTCACGGCAAAACTGCAACAGTCGCCCCGGGTAACGAAGATCACTTCCATTCCGGATATGTTATTGTCAAAGTCGCCGGCATCGTTCACTACGTTACGGGAATCGGCGGTGCGAATGCAGGCCGATGTGGTGGTTGTTTATGCCATCAACAGCGATATTTACACAAAGTACCGCTCGTTCAAAAGGCCCGACGTAAAAGCGTTTGCCACTACGCAGCTGATCATAATGGATGTGCGCACGGGGCTGGTACCATTTACCACTGTGGTTACCCGCGATTTTATGGGACCGCAAAACAAAACCGACATTGAAACGGATGAAGCAAGAAACCGGGTACAAAACCAGGCGGTATTACTGACCATTAATGAAATTGGCGACCAGGTAACAAAGTTTTTGAGCAAGGAGTAGTAATGGTAACTATTTCTTACAACGATTGGTTGCCAGGTTACGATCCAAAATCACAATCCCAATAATACCCAAATGAAAACCATTTCTGCAACCCTGGTGATCGTTCTATTGTATTCCTGTGCAGGAAATAATAACAACGAACAACCAACAGTTCTTAAACAGGACAGTATCGGCATCGCTGTCAACCACGACAGCAGCCGGCTGGTTAAAGCCAGTGCAAACAAATGCACCATCGACAACGAAGTAGCCTCTTTGGGCATTGGGCTGGTAATAGCTCCCAAAACCTTTACATTGTACGACGACAGCCTGCTTGCCGGCAAGCCGCTGGCCGTTGATATGAACGAACAAAGCGACAGCCTGGCCAACATTTGTACTATGGTGTTTGATCCCGAATACGGGCTTATGCATTTTGCCTGTACGGGCGAAACGGAAAACGCATACCGGGTGCTGATCAACCGGACCGAAACGAAATATTTGCCTAAAAAACAGATCCAGTTCGAAACCTGGGAGCAATACCTGCTGCATTCGTTTGGCGTAAGACGTAAAACAACTGCCACCGAAGAAGAGGACAAACCATTGACCGATCTGCACAGATCCCCCAGCGATACGGCAGCTATTTTACCCCTGCCGGCCGGACATGAAATGTTTTGCGCCATGCAGGTACAGGGCGATTGGTTACAGGTAAAGTATGATTGTTTTTACAACGATGAGGACAGCAAATATGAAGGACAGCCCTGTCATAACTTTATCGACAAATGCGACAACGCCCAAACCGGCTGGATCCGCTGGCGGCAGGATAATAAATTGCTGATTGATATTTTTTTGATGCCATAAGAAGCTGGTAAACTAACATTGCTTCCATATGAAATACAACCTGCTTATCGCTAAATAGCATTGCCATGCCGGCCCTAACGCCCCATTTAAAAATAATTTCGTAATTTCTGGGTGATATCTGACTGCAAAAAGGCACTTATCAATAAAGCAAGCCTATGACCCAAACGATGGAGATAGAAGATATTGCTGCGGAAAGGAAAGTCCTTTTTATGCAATTGTACCAGCAGGCATTTCCGCTGGTGGCAAAATATGTACGTGATATGGGTGGCTCTTTTGAAGAAGCCAAAGATGTTTTTCAGGACGCGCTCGTCATCTATTATGAAAAGATCGCCACAACCCAACTGGAACTGCAATACAGTGAAAAAGCGTACCTGCTCGGCATAGCCCGCCATTGCTTGACAAAGAAAAACAAACTAAACAACCGGTATACATCGCTTCCCAACTCGCTTGACGGAATTGCCATGGAGGAAAGCCCCGGTTCAACCGCAACCAATAAACTGCTCGATCTGTTGCACGCCTCCGGCAAAAAATGTATGGAACTGTTACAGGCATTCTATTACGACAAACTGCCCATGAATAAAATAGCCGGCCTGTTCGGTTTCTCCACCGAACGCTCGGCCACCGTACAGAAATACAAATGCCTCGAAAAAGTAAGGGATCTTGTAAAAGATAAATCGTTAACGTATGAGGACTTCCTTGAATGACATACAACAAATAGACGATTACCTGTTGCAATATGCCGGCAAAACCGACCGGGCATTGTTTGAGGCGCGCCTGATACTGCAGCCTGCCTTACAGGAAGACCTGTTATGGCAACAAAAAACATACGAGGTCATAAAACAATACAGCCGCCGCCGGTTAAAAGCCGAAATAGAAATGGTTCATCAGCAATTGTTCACTGAACCGGAACATCTTTCTTTCCGCCGGAAAATTATGGCCCTGTTCCATCGCCCGCCTAACCATTAACAAAGGCGTTTCGCACTGATAGAAATTAAACAAACCACATAACTTAAATAGCGATCATATGACAAATATGAAACAGGATTTCCGTGCCTATGCCGTTCAACACCACCGCATTGGCAGCCAGTACGTTGATGGATTTATAGCCCGCATGGAAAACCGCTTTATTCCCATGGCTATGACGCCCTATATTACAGAGGAAAGGCAATTGAACGTTGCTCAAATGGATGTTTTCTCACGGCTGATGATGGACCGCATCATTTTCCTTGGCGATGCGGTGGACGATAAAATAGCCAACATCATACAGGCGCAGTTGTTATTCCTGCAATCGGCCGATGCGCGGCGCGACATTCAATTGTACATTAATTCTCCGGGCGGTTCGGTATATGCGGGACTGGGCATTTACGATACCATGCAATATATTTCACCCGATGTGGCCACCATTTGCACCGGTACCGCCTTATCGATGAGCGCCGTACTGTTATGCGCCGGCGCAGCCGGTAAACGCGCAGCCTTGCAACATGCCCGCGTAATGATACACCAGCCTTCAGGCGGTATACAAGGCAATGCTTCCGACATCGAGATCACGATGAATGAAATAAAAAAACTGCAACAGGAACTCTATACCGTCATTGCCCGGCACAGCGGTCAGCCCTATGAAAAAGTGCACGAAGCATCTGACCGCGACCACTGGATGAAAGCGCAGGAGGCCAAAGCATTCGGGATGATCGATGAAGTACTGGGCGAGGCCGTTACAACAAAAGCTGAGGCTGCCGCCTAGCGCCCTCCGTTCCCCATTCATTAAGAATATCTTTTACTGTTGACCGGTAGTTATTACCGGTCATTTTCTTTCCCCGCCTTGGCGCTACAAGATCTTTCTCATTTACTTCAACCAGTTGCAGTTTGGTGGCATACCAGGTTGTATGCATCCGGGGAATGGCCAGCCCAAGGATCATGCCCGGCAATCCGTTGAATGATTCCGGTCCGCCGGTGGTAAGGATTTCATCGGTATAAAAGGCGATCACTACAATGGAATCCATTATGCGGCCTACGGCCTTTCGGCAATCGAACTGCGCGATCTTTCTTATCTCAGGCGTTATCTTCCAGTCGATCTTGCGAAGCGAATCAGCTACCAGGTACTGATCGCTGTAAATGTTCCGCTGCGTTACAGATGTATTGCTGTCGAGCCGCGTGAAGATCGTATTCTCAGAATCGAATACGCCCCAGAACTTCGACTGTTTTATTTCGGGATCACGGCCCGTTTGAAACAAGGTGCGGTTGCCTTTGAACGTGAGATCATAATAATAGGTCACAAATTTCGACATGCTTTTTTTGGCCGCTTCATCCCACATACTGCCTTCTTCCATAAAAGCATGCTGGTTTGTTTTGCGTTCATATTCTATTTTTCCCTCTGTAATAAATTTTTGTTGCTGTGCAAACAGGGTAGGGGAGAATAAAAGTGCTATATAAATAAGTAACCTCATTGTATTACAAATAATTTTTCAGGTTCTAAGTCTAAGTGTATCTCTTCTGCCTCGTTGCCTTTATGCCTACCAACTCTGCGGCTTTCCATTCTTGCTGAAGTTCCAGATGAACGACAATAAGAAGTTCCGCCTGATGGTATCGTATGTTCTTTCCGAAACAAAGTTGCTGTTGATATTCCGGTTGAACCCGATATTCTGATCGAGGATATCATTGGCCGAAAACCGCAAACGCGCCACGTCATTTTTGAATAGCTTCCGGTCGATCCTTACATCCCACCTGATAGAATTGTTATTCCGTTCAAACACACTTGTTTTTTGGCGGATATTGAAATTACAGCTACTGCCGATCTCCAGCTTCCAGGGCAGGTATACCCGCATATCTAAATGATGGTTTTGCGTCCAGAATTTAGTGACCAGGTCGCTTCGTAACGATGATTTCGAAATGTTACGCCTGAAACTGGTGTTTATCCAGATCTCGAATTTCTTCTCTTTTTCATAACTTAACGTGGGGCCGGCGCCGAACACATAACTGTCGTTCTCGTTCAGTAATTCGCCAATGAAATTGGTATTATGATTTATATTCCACTCACCTTCAATACCCACCCTGATGCCCAGTTTCTTAATTTTCTGTCCATACCCCATCCAGCCGTTCATGCGGTAATTACCATCCACGTTCACCGGCCGGGTGGTGCGTTTACCGGTTGTGGTATCGAGGATATTTATTGAGCTGAAATCATTCTGCGTGGCATTATAATTCACACCTGCATAAATACCCCGTTCGGAAAGGAACTTGTAATTGTTGTACCGCAGGGAAAAGTTATGGCGGAAAGCCTGTTTCAGATCGGGATTCCCCTCCCTGATGTTCATCTGGTCGGTAATATCCTGAATGGGTTGTATCTGGTCGATGCCGGGCGCCCGCGTACTGCCGTTATAATTGAACCGCAGGTTGCCATTTCGTCCCATGGTCCAGTTCAAATTTGCCTGCGGAAAGAAATTGGTAAAGTTGTAACTGATGGCCGAATCGCCGCGCAGGTCTTTGCGGGTAAATTCGGCATAAGATACATTCATCCCGAAGGAGAACGAGATCTTTTTGGGTTTGGCATACCGGTAATTGATCCCGCCCGACTGGGTAAGCACATTAAAGCTGTACTCATTGCTCAGCGAATCGATCTTATCTTCATATTTCCCAACCGAATTAATTTTTTCAAGTGTGATGATGCCCGACTCCCGTTTGTTGTTATCGACGCTGTAATTGAACTCGAGCAACGATCGTTTGTTCAGCGGTTCGGTATAGGAAATACGTGCGTTCACTACCGCGTTTTTATTGTCGATCAGCTTTTGCTGGTCGAGCACTTTGGTGCTATCGATCCCGATCTTATAGTAATGATTATTGGAAAAATAAATACCGGTTGAAGTATTTTCGGTATAATTCTGCCGGGCACTCAGCGATAATGTTCTTCCCTGTTTTTTGAATTTCTGCCGCCATAACAACGTGGAATTGAAATTCTTTCTATCGGCATCCACATTTGTTTCGCGGTCGATAATGCTGAGCGTATCGCCATTCCCGTTCAGTGACTCCTGGTGAAAATTACTTTTGCTGAATGAATTTCCCTGCGATCCCTGAGCTGTTATCTTCAGGCTTGAAAGCGAATCGATCTGAAATTCATACAGGCCGCGGACCATGTTCCGGTTTCGGCTGCTGAAACTGTTGCCAAAGTCGTTTGTATACAGGATAGAATTCGGCAGTTTATTTTGACTAAAAGTATTTCCCTGTGCTTCGGTATTCAGTTTATTATACTGGTAACCGCCGTTGAAATGAATTTTATCGGCATTCCATTTATTCGAATAATGCAGGCCGCCATTCCAGCCCTTTGGCAATCCTTCGCCCCAGTAACTGCCGCCGCCAAATTCATCGTCGCCACCGCTAAAATTTATCGACATGCCGCCGCCGTCTTCGGAATTCATTTCCATAGAAGCGCCGCCATAGTTCGTGCTTTCCTGCCAATCGAGCCCGGTACGGCCGGTGCTCGACATAATACCAAAAGCCGACAATTTCCGCTTGCCCTTAAAGGCATTTACCATCAGGTTACTATTCCAGAACTTATTGCCATCGGCCCCGGCCTCCAGTTTTCCGAAATACCCTTTTTTCCGGTCTTCTTTCAGCTTCAGGTTGATGGTCTTTGTTTTCTCCCCGTCATCGATACCGGTAAACTCAGCCTGGTCGCTTTTTTTGTCGAAGGTTTGAACTTTATCAACCGCATCGGCGGTGAGCCCGCGGGTGGCAATGGTAGGATCGTCGCTAAAGAATTCTTCCCCGTCAACCAATACCTTTTGCACGGTTTCGCCCTGGGCCGTTATTTTGCCATCTTTATCTACCTGTAAACCGGGTAATTTTTTCAACAGGTCTTCCACCGTAGCGCCGGCAGCCATCTTAAAACTATCGGCCACATATTCAGTGGTATCGCCCTTTATGCGAATGGCCCCCAGTTTATGTTGCACCACTACTTCCTGCAGCAACTGGCTTTTCAGGGTCATGGCCACTTTCCCGAGGTCAACGGTGGCGCCGGAGGCAATTTCTACCCGGTCGAAATAGTCGGCATAGGCCGGGCGGGTTACCATAAGGATAAATTTACCGGGCGGCAGCTTTTGTAATGTAAAATTTCCCTCTTTACCGGAACGGGTGAAGGACATCAACACCGAGTCGGCTGGCCTCAATAATGCTATAACTGTATTGGAAAGGTTTCTTTTTTCCGAAGTGTCAATTACTGTACCTTTAAGAGCAGCATCCTGGGAAAATACGGGAATGGAAATGACAAAAAGTACGAAAAAGAGTGCGGTTGTTTTTTTCATAGCGGTTAGGAAACGACAATAGCGTAAACGCATATTAACCTGTTAATATGTTTAAGGAATCTCACCCTTGTACGCCTTTGTGGTTGAACGAATGTCTGGAATGAATTTCGTAAATGGACAAACGTAGTCTTAATTAATCGTTAAAGCCCCTGATAATTATCTGGTTGCTATTAACAAGACAAGTAACAACTGAACAAAACCAACAATCAGGCATGGATATGGTAAAAAAATATGAAGAGATCCATTTTGTAGACAGTACAAAAAAAGTATGGAACTATTCATTTTTCACAGAAGAAGATGTTCGTAATTTTCAACAGGGAACGCATTATCGTTTATACGATCTGTTTGGTTCGCACGAAACAGAGGTACTGGGAACAAAAGGATATTATTTTGCCGTATGGGCGCCCAATGCCACCTATATTTCGGTGATCGGTAATTTCAACGACTGGAACCCTACCATTCATCCCCTCTATGTACGGCTCGACAGTTCGGGCATCTGGGAAGGATTTATTCCCGCTTTACCCAAAGGAGAAGTATACAAATATCATATCGACGGCTTCAATGGCGCCAAAAGCGACAAAGGCGATCCCTATGCCAATTTCTGGGAGAAACGCCCCCACACGGCCTCCATTACCTGGAACCTGAACTATACCTGGAAAGATGAAGCGTGGATGAAAACCCGCGGCCGGCACAATACGCTGGAGGCGCCCTGCAGTATTTATGAAGTTCACCTTGCCAGCTGGATGCGGCCGAACAAACATGATGAAGAATCATACAACACCTACGATCAGATCCGCGAGCTGCTGGTGCCATACGTGAAAGAAATGGGTTTTACCCATGTGGAGTTTATGCCGGTAATGGAACATCCGTTCGACGGCAGTTGGGGTTACCAGGGCACGGGGTATTTCGCACCCACCTCCCGCTTTGGCGATCCGCAAAGTTTTATGGAGCTCATCAATGCCTTTCATGAGGCAGGCATTGGCGTTATCCTCGACTGGGTGCCTTCGCATTTTCCCTACGATGCGCACGGGCTGTTCATGTTCGACGGGGCCAATACCTACGAATATGCCGATATGCGTAAAGGTTTTCACCCCGACTGGAACAGCTATGTATTCAATTACAAAAGGGGAGAAGTGAAATCATTCCTTATCAGCAGCGCCCGCTTCTGGTTCGATAAATATCATATCGACGGTATTCGGGTCGATGCGGTAAGTTCCATGCTGAAACTGAATTATTCGCGTACCCACGGCCAGTGGGAACCAAATGAATATGGCGGCGATGGCAATATAGAGGCCATTTCCTTTATAAAAGACCTGAACGAAACCATCTATCGCGATTTTCACGATGTGCAAACCATTGCCGAAGAAGCTACCGACTGGCCGGGCGTTTCGCGCCCCACATTTGGGAACGGACTTGGCTTTGGCATGAAATGGATGATGGGCTGGATGCACGATACCCTTGACTATTTTAAAATGGACCCCATTTACCGCCGGCATTACCAGAACAAGTTTTCGTTCAGTATGATGTATTACTACGATGAGAACTTCCTGTTACCCTTAAGCCATGATGAAGTGGTACACGGTAAAAGCCCCATGATCTTTAAAATGCCGGGCGACGACTGGCAGAAGTTTGCCAACCTGCGCACGCTGTATACGTATATGTTTACGCATCCCGGGGGGAAACTCTTATTCATGGGTTGCGAGTTCGGCGATACCAATGAATGGAATTATAAAAGCGAGTTACAATGGAACCTGTTGCAGTTCGATTCGCACCGTGGGTTGAAAGATTGCGTTCGTGATTTGAATAATTTATTACGTAACGAGCCTGCGATGTATGAAAATCAGTTCAATATTTACGGGTTCGAATGGGTCGACCTGAACCATCCGGCAGAATGTGTGGTTGCATATCGCCGTAAGGGAAAAGACCCGGCCAATGATCTGCTGATCATTTTAAACCTTACCCCGGTGGCGCGGCACGACTGGAAGGTATATACGCACGGGAAAAGTGAATGGCGCGAGATCTTTAATTCAGACGCCAAACACTATTGGGGAACCGGAGATGTATTCAATCCGGAAATATTAACAACCTGCCTGGATAAAAATGACAATATGTATGAAATAAATGTGCACCTGCCGCCGTTGGGAGCTGTAGTTTTGAAGTAAAGATTTCTGACGTATTGAAAATAGATAACTATGAAAAACATTAACCTCATTTTGATGCTTGGAATCATTTCCAACATTACTAATGCCCAGTCTGACAGTGCTGACTTTTATTTTAAAAAAGGGGTTGCCGAACAGGAAGCCCGCCGCTACCGCGAAGCGGAAAAGAACTTCTCCAAAGCCGCCGGTTTTTCACCCAACGATGCCAAAGTACAGGCAGGCTGGGGGCAGTCGCTCCTCGAGCAGAAACGTTATATGGAAGCACGCGAAAAGTACAAAGCTGCCTTTGCGATAGATGCGAAAAATCCTGAAGTGCTGGAGCAACTGGCCATGCTTTCGTTAAATACCCGCCAGTGGAACGATGCGGTTACCTACGCAAAAAAGATGCAGGAGGCCAAAGTAGGCAATTCTGCCAACTTCATTATTGCAAAAAGTTTTTACGAGCAGGGAAATTATGGCGAATGCCTGAAATATTGCGAACTGGCATTTAAAGAAGACCCCAAACGTGCTGAAACGCCTTACATTGCAGGCCGCAGCCTGGTTGAAATGAGCAATTACAAAAAAGCAGCCGGTTGTTTTGAGCAGGCCATCGAGCGCGATAGCACAAAAGCGAACTGGATGTATGAGGCCGGACTGGTGTATTACGCCATTCCCGACGATAAAAAAGCCATTTACTGGTTCGAAAGAGCCGGCGCCAAAGGATACAACCGCAGCAACGATTATATTGAAAACCTCGCCAATGCCTACCTGAACATAAAGAATTTTGAAAAAGGACTGGCGCTGATGCAGGAAGTGTTGCAAAAGAAACCGCAGGATATGGAACTGCTGTACAATATTGCAGATGCCTATTACCAGACCGGCAAATACGACGATGCTATCAATTACTGGGATAAAGCCCTGGCCATTGACAAGAAAAACGCCAACGCGCTTTACATGATCGGGCTTTCGTACCAGAAAAAAGGCGAGAAGGCGAAGGGCCAACAGTTGTGCGATAAAGCCATTGAAATGGACCCCTCATTGAAGAGCCTGAAGCAGGAGCAGAAGATGCCGGGGGGTATCTAAAACACCCTACATTCTATCAGGCACCCGTATTCCCAGCAACGCCATACCTGATTTAATTACATGCGCTGTCATCTGGTTTATCTGCAAACGCAATTCTTTCTTGACGGGTGTTTCAGCTTTCAGGATGCTATGCTCGTTGTAGAATGAATTGTACAACTTCGCCACCTCGTACACATAACCGGCAATAGCGCTGGGGTTCATTTCATCTCCGGCCTGGCGAATGATATCAGCATACCGTTCCAGCTTAATGATCATTTCTTTTTCCAGCGGCAACAGGTCGGCGCCTGGTTCACCGCCGGTATACAATTCTTTTCTGAATACCGATTGTGTACGTGCGTAGGTATACTGAACAGCTGTGGCCGTAAAACCATGCAGGTCTATCGACTCTTCAGGATTAAAGATCATTCGTTTTTGCGGATCTACCCGAACCAGGAAGAATTTAATGGCGCCGCTGCCAACAATTTCATCCAGCGTTTGTAATTCCGCAGCGCTCAACTCTGTGGTTTTATTAGTTTCCTTTTCTCTTTCCTCTCTCTTCTTTGTTGCTTCGCGGATCATTTCGTCAAGTATATCATCGGCGTCAACCACCGTACCTTCGCGCGTTTTCATTTTACCGGTAGGCAGTTCCACCATACCATAGCTTAAATGGTAAATGCCGTCGGCGCCTTCGATACCCAGTTTCTGACAAATGAGTTTTAATACCTTGAAATGATAGTTCTGTTCATCACCTACCACATAGATGCTCCGGTTACAATGAAATTCTTTTTGTTTTTCCTGGGCCAGTCCAATATCCTGGGTAATATAAACTGAAGTACCATCGCGGCGGCGAACGATCTTCTGATCGAGCCCATCGCTGGTTAAATCAACCCATACACTGCCGTCGTCTTTTTGAAAAAACACTTTTTTACTTAAGCCTTCTTCAACCAGATTTTTCCCCAGCAGGTAGGTTTCGCTTTCGTAATATATCTTATCAAAATCGCTGCCGATACGTTTGTAAGTTTCATCGAAGCCTTTGTACACCCAACTGTTCATGGTACGCCACAGCTCCACCACATCGGGTTTGCCGGCTTCCCAGTCGACCAGCATTTGCTGGGCGGCCTTCATGATCTCGGCTTCTTTTTCCAGCTCATCTTTTTTATCCTTCAAATATTTAAGCGCTTCTTCTTCAGTTTTTCCTTCCGCAATTAATGCAGCCTGCTTTTTTTCTAAAATGGGCTTCATTTGTTCTTTCAGCACATTGCCAAACATCACATAATAGTCGCCTACCAGGTGATCGCCCTTAATTCCGGTGCTTTCAGGCGTAGCGCCATTCCCAAACCGTTGCCAGGCGATCATGCTTTTACAGATATGAATACCGCGGTCGTTGGCGATGCAGGTTTTCACTACATCATAACCATTGGCCTTATAGATCTCTGCCACGCTCCAGCCCAGGAAATTATTTCTCAAATGGCCAAGGTGCAGCGGCTTGTTGGTATTGGGCGAAGAATATTCAACCATTACCCGCTGGCCGTTGCGCTGCTGACGGCCATAATCCGCGTTATTGTATTGTTCTTTCAGGAATTGCAGCCACCAGCTGTCGCTGACCGCGAGGTTCAAAAATCCTTTGATCACATTAAACCCGCTAAAAAGGGCGGTATTTCCGGCCACCAGGGCCTGGCCCAGTTCATTTCCCAACTCTTCGGGCTTTTTTTTCAGGGTCTTCAGCAGGGCAAAGAGCACCACGGTATAATCGCCCTCGAACTCGGGTTTTGTTTCGCTCACCGTAATGGAGGCGGGCTCAAGATGTACCTGGTATAATTGACTGATCTGTGCGCTGACTGCCGACTGAATAACGGAAACTATTGCCATTCGTTGATTTTGAGGCTGCAAAGTTAAAGGATTGCCGGTTACCGGGGAATAAATGACCGGGGGCAAAATATTAAGAGCCCCCGCCTTCGGCAGAAGCTCTTAAATGGTGCTTAGGGGTTAAACTGAACTCAAATATGTAGGTTTTTATGAGAACAATTGCAGTTGTTGAATATTATTGATTCAGGTCAATCGGACACTTAAAAATATCGAAGGTTTTCGCCGTTTTGGCAAAAAAAGAGCGTTGTAAAACAGTATTCGGAGCAGTAAAACGATAAAATATAAACGAAAGGGCGAACGGCGCCGGTGTTTGTTGTTATTCAATTACCTTTGTACCGTACAAATAACCGAACGTGAAGAACCTGATCAATGCTGTTATAGACTTTTTTTATCCTTTTTTCCGCCGGTTCATGCCATTACAAACCTTTAGGTATGCAGCTTGTGGCGGTGGCAATACTATATTGGATATAAGTCTGTATGCAATAAGCTACAATTTCATTTTCAAAAAGCAGTTGGTTCATACACCCATTGGTATAAATATCAGTCCGTATATAGCGGCTTTCCTGGTTTCCTTTGCCGTTACTTTCCCATTGGGCTTTTATATGAGCCGCACCATTGTATTTCCGGGATCAACTTTGCGTGGCCGTATTCAGTTGTTCCGATATTTTTTATTGGTGGTTTGCTGTATATCGCTGAATTATATTTTCATTAAGCTGTTTGTTGAACAGTGTCATTTATACCCCACGGTAGCTAAAATACTCACTACACTCATTGTAGTTGCCTTCAGTTTCATTACCCAAAAGAAATTTACTTTTAAAGCAGAAGCTGAAACACCAGAGATCCTGCAGCCCGAAAATGCAGCAGACCTGGCGACTGTTGAGGAAGAGGAGAGAATAATTAGCTAATATGCTAATGAATACAGCATCGGGAATGCTTCGCGTGAGCGGTTTGGGTGCAATGCCTGGGTTTACGATTGTCATAAAGTTAGGTCCCGGAAAAAAAGACTGCTGCACCAGAAGCATTATCACATTAGCATATTATCACATTATTTCACGCCGCCGCTCCAGAACCAGTTGCCTTCTTCCGTATAATACCATTTTCCATTACCGTTCACCGTTTCGCCCTGCATGGTAAAACCATCGTAGGCCAGTTGAATTCCGGCATTGACCATATTCGTTATCTTATATACTTTACCCGGCCCTGCACGCAGGTTCAGCCGGGTTAACGTGGTTACCTTACCGAATTTTTCGGTTTTACTTATTTGTCCGTTCACATGTTGTGTGCTGCCATTCACGAGGGCGATCAGCTTATCCATATCCACCTTAAAACCGGGGCAGTTCTTTAAAGAATAAATTTCATGATGCCCTATAATATGCAGGCGGTCAGCGGGAATGCTCCAGCGTTGACACATTTTGCGAATGAGTTCGGCACTGGTGGCGTACATGGCGTCGGTCCACTCGCTTTGTTCGTTGCCTTCATGTTCTACCCCAATCGTATAATAGTTGGGGTTTATATACATTCCGTCGGAAGTTTTTTTAATGAGGGGCCAGGTGGGGTCATGAATGCGGCCGGCATGCCAGGCAGTATCGATTTCATCGACATACTGGTGTACTTCGCCGTTCTTGCCAATACCATAATGGGCCGACACCTGCGACAGCGCGCTGCTGAACCAGCTATCGGTGCCTTTCAGCGTTCCATCCATAACATGAATAACGATGGCTTCGGGTCGGTAGGTTCTTCTTCCCTGGGTAAAATTGGGACTTAAAACAGGAGTAATGTTCATATAAATGATTTAACCCTGTGCAGGGGTGTTCAAGGCTTCATCCACCACTTTTTCCGACAGGGTTTCCGAAGCTGTTCCTTTGTTTTCGGTTATTTTCAATGCGGCATAGGTGGCCGAACTTAATCCAAGCAGTATCAGGTTGTTGTCACTGACGATTGGAATTAAAAAGTCGGTTGAATGCAGCAGGCATTGCGCCAGATTGGGATCGCCTTTGACAAAATCCGACAAACAAAAGTTGGGATCGCCGAGGTTGCCCAGCGTGGAGGAAATAAACCAGAGGCCGAACACGGCATTGAAAATAATAGCCTGGAAACGCTGAATGCTTATCCCGTTCTGATCTGACAGGAGATCGAGAAAAAAATTGTTGGTCTTGATGTCCTGATGCCGGAATACCAGCGAATTCTGCTGGTCGGCCAGATCGATAACCCGGGCGGCGGCCATGGTGCCGGCGCTGATACCCAGTAAAACAAGTGTGGAGGTGTGCAAATTGGGAGCATGACCGGTTTGCAGCATGATGGTGGTAAAGGAGGTCAGAATGATCACCGACCACCAGGCCAACTGAACCCGTGACCAGCTATATGGCCGGGGATTGGCCTTGCTGAGGTCACGCAGCATATTGAACTTTCGGTCGCAAAAAACAATGCCAGCAGTCAGGATGGCAAATAGGGCCCAGAACTGAAAAACCATAAGAGAATTTTTTAAGGGACATTATTAAGGTCAATCCCTTTTCTTCAAAGGGAATGCCGGATTTCAAAAACTATCGTTTTACTCACGGTTTATTCGTTCTTACTGAAAATCACCCGGTTCGGCACAGTAATTCTACTGCGTATAAACGGTGATTCAGGGGTGTTGCGTGAAGATATAAATACATCATTATATGTACAAGATCGTTTCGCAGTTTTCTTATTCGATTTTTGATCATCAGGGACGCAAGTAGCCAATTAGCGAATTTGCTAATGTGATAATTCGAAAATGTGGTAATGGAATACAGGAGAATGCTTCGACTGAACATTTTTGAGTGCCGGCGCAAGATCTGTTCACAGCGCGTGTTTCCGAAAAATGAGACTGCCGCACAGAAAGTATATTATCGCTTTATCACATCGATTCATGACATTCAGGATCATCACCTCATTGCAAAAGAAACATTCTGCCACCCAAACTGACATTTTTTCACTCTTCTTCTCCGCGGCATAATCATTGATAACCATAATGGAACATTAAATTCAGCATATATGGGAAAGATAATAGGAATTGACCTCGGTACCACCAACAGCTGCGTTGCAGTAATGGAAGGAAATGAACCGGTGGTAATTGCCAATGACGAGGGACGCCGTACCACCCCGTCTGTAGTGGCTTTTCTGAAGAACGGCGAACGTAAAGTAGGTGATCCGGCGAAACGCCAGGCCATTACCAACCCGCATAATACCATCATGAGCGTTAAGCGTTTCATGGGACGCCGGTTTGACGAGGTGACAGAAGAGATCAGCCACTGGAGCTATAAGGTAGCAAAAGGTGACAATAATACGGTACGTATTGACATAGACGGCCGCTTATATACACCCCAGGAATTATCTGCCATGATCCTTCAGAAAATGAAGAAAACAGCAGAAGATTACCTGGGCCAGGAAGTAAATGAAGCCGTAATTACCGTTCCGGCTTACTTTAACGACGCACAACGTCAGGCTACCAAAGAAGCCGGTGAAATTGCCGGTCTAAATGTACGCCGTATCGTGAACGAACCTACCGCTGCGGCGCTGGCTTACGGTCTCGATAAAGGCAAACACGATCAGAAGATCGCCGTATTTGACCTTGGCGGTGGTACATTCGATATTTCTGTACTGGAACTCGGCGATGGCGTTTTCGAAGTAAAATCAACCAATGGTGATACCCACCTTGGCGGTGACGACTTCGATAAAGTGATCATGGACTGGCTGGCAGCCGAATTTAAGAACGATGAAGGCGTTGACCTGCGTAAAGACCCGATGGCTTTACAACGGTTGAAAGAAGCTGCTGAAAAAGCAAAAGTTGAATTGTCTTCTTCAACTGAAACAGAGATCAATCTGCCATATATAACCGCAGTTGACGGAGTGCCCAAACACCTGGTAAAGAAACTGAGCCGCGCAAAATTCGAACAGCTGGCCGATAAATTATTCGAACGCTGCCTGAAACCCTGCGAGCAGGCGCTGAAAGATGCCGGTTTATCTACTTCTCAAATCGACGAAGTGATACTGGTAGGTGGTAGCACCCGTATTCCCAAAGTACAGGAGATCGTAGAAAAATTCTTCGGCAAGAAACCCAACAGAGGTGTGAACCCCGATGAAGTGGTAGCCGTTGGCGCTGCTATTCAGGGTGCGGTATTGACCGGTGAGGTAAAAGACGTACTGTTGCTCGACGTAACTCCGCTGAGCCTCGGTATAGAGACAATGGGTGGCGTAATGACCCGTTTGATCGATTCAAACACAACCATCCCCACCAAAAAATCAGAAGTGTTCTCTACCGCCAGCGATAACCAGCCTGGTGTTGAAATACATGTGTTGCAGGGCGAGCGTCCAATGGCCAATCAGAACAAGAGCCTCGGCCGCTTCCAGTTGACAGACATTCCGCCTGCGCCCCGTGGCGTTCCGCAAATTGAAGTAACCTTCGATATCGACGCCAATGGTATCCTGCACGTACTGGCAAAGGATAAAGGCACTGGTAAAGAACAAAAGATCAGGATCGAAGCCGGTAGCGGTTTAAGTAAGGACGAGATCGAAAAAATGAAGAACGAGGCAAAAGCCAACGAAGCTACCGATAAGGCGGCCCGTGAAAAGGTTGACAAGATCAACCAGGCCGACAGCCTGATCTTCCAGACCGAAAAACAATTGAAAGAATACGGAGACAAGATCCCCGCTGATAAAAAAGCGCCCATTGAAACTGCACTGAACAAGTTGAAAGAAGCGCACAAATCGCAGGACCTGAATGCTATCGACGCTGCTACAACGGAAATGAACAATGCCTGGACAGCAGCCAGCGAAGAGTTGTACAAAGCCACACAAGGCGCACAGGCCGGTGGCCAGCAACCTGGCGACGGTCAGCAACAGGGCGGCGGTAACAATGGCGGCGGCGGTGAAAACGTAACCGATGCCGAATACGAAGAAGTGAAATAAGGACGGAGATTACAATAAAAGACGAAGGCCCCGGCGATACTGCCGGGGCTTTTTTTATGGTGTTACCCGGCTTGTTTCATTCAATTTCTACTCTACGCATGCATCTTACCTGCCCAATGGATACTTTTATTGACTGATTACGCAACTATCCTTTGCTTTATTTGATCAGGCCATGTTAATATCATATGAGTTGATTTGCGACGGTTTCCGGTTCATGTAAGTTGTTACCATTAGTAACGAATAACGGATTCCCGAATTAAACCGGCTGCTTTTTTGTTGAAGTAAAAATAAATTCAGAACTTAATGACGGCATATAAATATAACATTTATGCGTAAATGTTAATCCCTGATTCCCTAAACAAACTTTAATGAAAATTGCTGTAGCCGTAATTGCTCATAATAATTTCGACAACCTGCAAAATATAATAACGGCATTAGACCATCCTCAAATAAATTTTTATTTACATATAGACAAAAAAGTGCCTTTACAGGAAGCGCGCAGGCATTTATCGGAGAACAACCAGAAAAGAATAAATTTTTTAACTAACAGAATACCCGTAAACTGGGGTGGTTTTAGCATTGTGAATGTTACATTGCAATTGATGAAGAGGTCGTTGAGAGACAAGTTTGATTATCTTATATTGTTAAGCTCGCAGCACCTTCCCATTCAACCTGCAGAAAAGATTATCAGCTACCTAGAAACAAATCATGGCAAAGAATTTATAAATTATAATGAACTTCCTTATTCCGGCTGGAATGGGAACGGGGGCCTCGAGAGAATTCGCTACTATTGGTTCGTAGATGAAGCCGGTATAGTTGACGCAAAACGATTAGCCATGTTGCAGAAGGAGGTTAAAATGGAACGACCATTTCCGGGAGATCTTACTCCATATGGTGGATCTCAATGGTGGGTATTGTCATATAATTGCATAAAAAGCCTGCTCAATTTCATAGACCATAATGCTGAATATGTCGACTTTTTTAAGAAGACACTCGTTCCTGACGAATTATTCTTTCATACGCTGCTAATGAACAGCGATTTCAGTGACGATGTTATCAATGACAACCTGCTTTATACCGACTGGAAAAAAGGCCCTGAATACCCCCGCATGCTTACCATGGATGACATCTTTACTATTACTGAATCGGGAAAACTTTTTGCCAGAAAATTTTCCACAGCTAAAGATGCGGCAGTCATTCAATCGATCATGCAACGGGTACTTCAATAATTTCCGACGCGGCAATTATTTTTCGAATGAAGTAGCTTTCACTATGCCATAGTATAATCGCATCAGCAGATTGGTATTTTTAGTTATTACGAAGGCGCGGGCATTCAATCGGCTTTTGTATTGAATAACTTTCTTGTGCGTGGTATACAAACCGCTATCCAAACGAACTGTTGCCAGAAAACCACTGTCAGATGGCAGGGAAGATATATAATTGAGTTTTCCATTTACACTTCCATATTCCTCAAAAGGGTAGGCATCAAAATGCAGTTGTACATTCAATCCTGTATCGGCTTTACCAAAATTGCTCTGCGGCAGGTTCAATTCGGCATAATACTTTGTATCCGGTATATATACGTACCCCAGCAGTTTCCCTTTTCTCAACAGCTGGTTCTCCTGCAATGGAATAAAGAAAGTCACCTTTCCGTCGACCGGCGATTGCAGCACAAACTTTTTCATCCAGTCATCTGTTGCACTTTTCATTGCCTGTAAAGCCTGTTGAAAAATTATTACCTGTTGTGAAATATCGTGTTCAAGCTGATCAATTTCCTTTTGTTTTTCTCTTTGCTGGTTTTCGTTGGAAAGCAATTGTCCTTTGAGCTGGGGCAATTCAAGTTGTTTATTGTACAACCGGCTTTTTTCGTTTCTGAGATCTTCTTTTGAAATCACCTTTTGCTGCAACAAAGAATTATTCATATCAAATGACTCGGATGCCAGCTGAAGGCTTTGCTCTACAATTGATTGCTGGTGCAAAAGATTTTCCTTCATTTTCCTGAGCGTTTGCAGGTCTTTTACCAGAAAATTTCGCTTTTGAATATAGAAGTCATTCACAAAATAGTCGTTAAACTGCTGCCATGCCGCGATAAATTTCTGATAATCATTTTGTAGTTCGCCCATATTCATATAACGAACGGCAAATAAAAGTGAAACGTCTTTTGTTCGACCCTTCGACAATAACTGCAGCCCTTTATCGAGTTTGCCCCATAGGGCAATTACATCTTCATGATTCGCTGTGCTTTCCATCCAGCCAATTACCTGTTGTTCTTTAACATCCTGATCATTCTTTATAAAAAGTTTTACCAGCCGTCCGTCCTGCAAAGGCACTATTTCTTTGGGCGCGTTCTCCGCCGTAAGGATGGCCCCTGCCTCAATTACGTCGGGATAGTCGACAAACCAGGTACAACCGAACAATACCAATAACAGCCCAAGAAAAAGCAAAAGGGCCCAACGTTCAAAGAATGTTGGTTTTCGTGAAATAACCTCCTGTGTAAGCAGAGATCTGTTGTATAACTTAGCATGTCCGTTAACCGGCAGGGGAGTCGATAGAAAGCTTTTACCTGTTTCGTCGTTGCTCATAAGAGAGAAATTTATCAGGTTCCTAATTCAAGTTGATTTTTCACCAGTTCGTAATACCTGCCTTTAACGGCAGTCAGTTCATCATGCGTTCCTTCTTCTGTGATTTTTCCTTTGTATAAAACAACAATTTTATCTGCATATCTTACTGTGCTTAACCGGTGAGCCACAATCACCACAGTTCGGCCTTTAAAAAATGATTGAAGGTTTTCAACAATAGCTTTTTCGTTATTGGCGTCAAGCGAATTAGTAGCTTCATCAAAAAACATGAACTGCGGATCTTTATAAATTGCCCTGGCAATAAGTAATCGCTGGCGTTGGCCCTGGCTGATCCCTACACCTTCTGCGCCCAATTGTGTATAAAACCCATTTGGCAATGATTCAATAAATGAGAGAATATTTGCAATGCGGCAACAGCTGACAAGTTTGTCCTGATCAATTATTTCGTCGCCTACGGCTATATTGCGGGCGATGGTATCACTAAAAATATACCCATCCTGCAAAACGGCACCGCATTGACTGCGCCAATATGAAGGGCTGATATACTTAAAATCGCTTCCCCCGATAGTTATGTCGCCCGTGTACTGGGCATAGAATTTCAGCAACATTTTCAGCAATGTGGTTTTACCACTTCCACTGGTTCCAACAATCGCAACAATTTTTCCATTGGGAATTTCCAGGGAAATATTATTCAGTACGGGCGTACCAATAGATCCCGGATAACTAAACGAGAGGTTATTAATATGAATACTTTTATCTTCCGGCAACCGTGATAAATACGTTTTATCTGCGGCTTCCTCATCCTGCATCTGATGTATTTCGTTGAGTCGCTCGATACTTATTTTGGCGTCCTGGGCACTTTGAAAAAAGTTTACGAACTGACCTACCGGGCCGCTTAGCTGACCGATAATATATTGAACTGCCAACATAGTACCAAGGGTAAGCTCACCGGTGATAACAAGTTGTGCAACAATGTAAGTAACGACGACATCTTTTCCCTGGTTGATCAGCAGGGCGCCTGCCTGCTGCAACTGACTGTAGTTTAGTTTTTTAAAATTAACTTTAAATATCGAGGTTTGCATGTCCTCCCATTCCCACCGTTTAAGTTGCTCAGCGTTATTGAGCCTTACTTCCTGCATTCCCTGTACCAGTTGAAGCGTTATATTGTTTTCTTTTGAAGCAAGATGAAAAGTTTCATAATTAAGTTTCCGCCTAAGCCGCAGGAATAACTGTATCCAGATGAAATACAGTACACTACCGATTGAAAAAACAACAAAGATCTGCATACTGTACATCATTAGTACAATTGCATAAATTAGAAAGTTAAATACAGAAAACAGCGTGTTTAAAGCGGTGCCGGTAAGAAAGTTCTGAATTTGTTGATGATCGCCGATACGCTGTATGGTGTCGCCGGTATGATGAGTATCGAAGTAAGATACCGGAAGCCGGGTGAGCTTGATCCAGAAATCGGATAGAATTGACAAATTAAAAATATTCGATATTTTCAGCAATAAGCGACTGCGCATGAAATCAATTACGGTGCGGCTGAATATCAACATTAACTGAGCGATCAAAATAATGGTAATAAACCGTATGTTCTGCGTTTTTATACCGGTATCTACTATACTTTGAGTTAAATACGGAAAAAGCAATTGCAGAGAAGACGTGATGACGAGGGCGGCAAACACCTGCCACATCTGCCATTTGCTTTGCTGCAGGTATTTTAGCGCCAGGCCCCAGCTTAATTTGTGCTCTTTATCACCAGGTTGCTTATAAAAGAGGGTGGTGGGTTCCAGCAACAGCGCAGTGCCTATCGAATCTCCATCTTCATTAATGGAAGAACTCCAGTGTTGCAAAAATTCCTTTCTGGTGTAATGCAGAATACCTGAACCAGGGTCAGCTACTTTTACCGTACGCTTTTTATAAGAAATTAAAACCACAAAGTGATTTTGATCCCAATGTAAAATACAGGGAAGGTTTATGACAGAAAGCTGGTCTTGCGTGAGTTTTACGCCTCTTGTTCTAAACCCTATCTTTTCAGCTGCTTTACTGATTCCCAGCATCGACACCCCCTGTTTACCAAATCCGGTTTCCTGCCTGAGCGAATCTGAATTATAATGCTTCCCATAATGTTTGGCTATCATTCGCAAACATGTAGGGCCACAATCCATTGCATTGAGTTGCCTGTAAAAAGTAAAAGCCATAATAGTTAATCATCGTATCTCCAACCACAATATTCGTTTGTAAGGTTAAGCTGCAACAAACTAATTATAGAATCTGATGGTTGGACGCATTTGTATGTTTAATAAAAATGATGGCATCATACAGGTTGCCGATATTTTTGCTGGTGTAACTGCTGCTTAGCGATTTTGAAACCACCCGGTAGCCTATTATCCGATGCAATAAGTTCACTTCCTTAAATTGTTTGTTCAACCTCAGGTCAAGATAAAAAGCGCCGGCGTCGGATGTGGCAAATAAATATTCCCATGATTGTTTATCAGGATTTCCGAGCTTATATGCCGAAAATTTATTTTGCCTTGTATCAAACCGGTCTTTGGTAGCACTATATGTTCCTGAAGCAGTGCAGGTGCCTAAGGCAAAGTAATCGGAATGCTGGTCCTTAATGATTTTGCCCATACCGCCGGCAGCGCTGCCATCGCCAAAAACAGGCTCACAACCAATATGCGCATTATGGGCCCACACAACGATCCTGCTTTTATTATCAGCACCGGTAAGGTTAACCATTTCAGCCATCAACTGATCTCTTGGAGCCGGAACCTTACCCTGCGCTGGTTTGACAAAAATTTCTGTTGCATGCCGGCAGTTCAGCAGGCAGGCTTTAATAAGCTCTGTTTGCATTATATTATTGAGGGTTAACAGGTATTCAAGCTTCTTAATATGCTCATACAATGCAATGCCGTTTAAAGCGGTAGCTTTGGCATCGAATTTAAACCGGCGGTTATTCATATTGAACCACATCGAATCCTGAAAAGCAGCACATTTATAAATGCTGCCGGCAACCTGGTTCAGTTCCTTTATTTCATAGACGGCCAGTTTTTGCTGTAAGACCATGGCCGTTTGTTTAATTTCGGCAAAATCAATTCCTACCAATTGCAGTTTATGCTCACTTTTTCGGTTATACGCCCGTACCCATTCAAGAAACTGTTTAAATTCAGTAGTCTGATAAATCGATAACAAGGCTTCCTGCATCAGCCCGTTTATATCGGTATCACCTGCATTCAAAAGTGAATCGAGGTAGGTGGTTGCACCGAAAGGATTTTCAATACAAATGGTATTAATTGCATTTTGTTCTGCCAGCATTTGAGTGATGATCGATCTTAAAACGGTAAATTCCCGGGTGCCGTGCGTTCCTTCACCCAGGCCAACGATCTTATGTTTCTTTAATTCATCAATTACAGGCTGCAATAGTTTTCTGAATTCAGGGGTGTCGGCTACGTCGGTTAACCTCACGGCTTTTTCAAGCAACAAATTATTCCTGCTACTGTCGGTCGCCTGCCCGTAACTATTGAAAAATAAGCTGCAAATGAAATATATAAGTCCGGCTTCTTTCATACTGTTATGCTATTAATTGATGCCAATCGGTAACTAACTGAGGTTCAGTTACACTTAGACAGGATAGTAAGGCCATTCCGGAACCGCCCTGTAATTTAAAGGGCAGGTTGCCAATATCCATTGTTTTCAACAGGCATTCTATATTTTCTTTACGGGGTTCTTCGGGTGACTTAATGTATAATAATGAATTTATCTGCATTTTTCTGATCTTGTCGCTGTCTGACAACCTGGTATCTAAACTACTCATAACATCTAATTGCTTCATATATGACAAACCTCTTTGTTGCCATGTGAGAATACCATAATAATTTCCGGCCTTATAGTAGCAAAAGGCAAGATACTGCAATGATAAATGGAATTCAGAAGTAATCATTTCATGCATGCCGGTACAATAGTTTTTCAGTTGTAACTCTACAGCGTCTGTCAAACTGTACAATGTATCTTCTACCGTAGCGAGGTTAAGTTTCAGTTGCAGGAACCTGCTTAAAAAAAGCAACGCATGAGCGCAATTAATCATATCCTGGGCATTACGGCTGGTCATAAATCCATTAGCCAGTATCCCGGCTTCTCCGGTTAATTTTGCTTTCAGGTCATTGGTAAGTAAAACCAGGCATTCCTGCAAACAGATATTTCTGAACCGCGATGTATTTTCATTGATGCTCTGAAATCTTTTGGTAATATAAACAGCTTTCCCTAAAGTGCCATTCTGCAGAGATATATTTTCATCGGCACCAAAAACAATTGACCTGTACATCGTATCATCAATTTCTTCAAGGGCCTGATCGGTATCGATATCTATAAATTCATTTTCTTTTAACCACTCAAAGGCCCATCCGATACCTGCAAGCCCATCCGCAAAGGTCAATGCACCAATAGAAGATATGCCATCACTTACATCATCGAGCAGGGTCAACGCTTTATCTGAAAAATGCTCGCTGCCGGTATACCTCATTAACAAACAATATACGATAGCCATTCCGGCTTTTCCATTCCATAAGCCATACGAGTTAACTTCTACAATATCCTGTTTTTCTATATGATTGATTAAATTATTTATCAATTGCTGCATTTCTATAATATTTTAAATTTTTGTCCATTCCCATGTTGAAATATGAAGGCGTAAGGCATCCGAACTCATATTGCATATTTTAATATACTCTTCTATATTGTCGCAATAAGCCTCTATGCTGGTATATCCTGATTCATTCCTTTCATGATCCAGATGAAACAATGGGCCGGGTATTCTCCTGATCTTATAACCGAGTATTTCGAATCTTTTTACCCGTTCAATATCTTCAGGCCCCCAACTTCGAAATACCTCATTATCCATACCGGCAGCCACATAATCATTTTTCCGTATAAAGCAGGAGCCACCCCATGAACGTTTGCTGCTGGTTAACATTTTATTTTTATTAATGGTAAGCAGGCCGGCGTCGAGCAATTTGCTGAAAATACCCTTAAGCACTTTATCTATATTAACGAACTCGCCGTCAAAAGGAGAAACATAGTCGGCCCCTCCCGTTCGTATCAATTCCACGGCTTGTACAATCTGCTGCACAGGCAGCACCACATCGGTATCATAAATGGCTATAACAGGTGTGGAGGCTTCTGAAATCAATATGTTATCGAGCCGGGTGCGATTAAGCATGGGGGTATCATCCTGAACAAAATGGTATGTACAGGAAGGAGGCAGCTTGTTAAACGGTACTTTTTGTGTTTTATCAGATTCCCTTATGAGAATATTGGTCTTAAAATATTTGTGCAGGTAGTACGTAGCGATCAGCAGATTAGTTAACCGGCTTTCCGAGTCTATACGTACCGGTATCAAAAAAGATACGTCCATCAGGTCTATCCTGCTGTCTTCCCTTATTTTTACATATTCTTTGATCAGTTCAACAACCGGCATACTGCAGGTTTCCATATCAATATTGCTGAATTCATCGTCGAAAGGCGAACAATGCGTATACTGGCTTTTCCTGAAAGCTGTATTGTTTTTCTCGGGCATAACGCCTGAATAATGCAATATTTTTTTGTCGTACCAGGCGGTAATATGATTTTTTGTCCAGCAGAAGTCGAGCTCAGGATGAATTTTTGTAGAATACCCAAATAGCCACGCATTCCACAGCACTACCCACATATCGGTGAGCCATGATTGTATACCAGGATATCCGGTTTTCTTTCTTCCCTTTTCGATATACTCTTTTTCTCCTACAGTGTTATTATAGTCTTCCAGCTTTACAAATAACGTCTCAGAATCTTTTTCCACCTTATCCCAAAACTCCCAGGTCATATTCTTTATCAGATACTGGGCGCCTCCAACATTATGATCGTTTTGGATAACTGTTTCCGGAGGAATACCAATGACCGAGCACATTTGCAAAAACAGTTCTTCGCTGCCGGTGCGTTTAATGGTAGCCATATCGAGGTAATACCTGGTATCCGATACGTACCAGCGATCATCGGTAAGCATCTCCTGAAAGTTTGGCAATTCCCTGAACAAAATATCAGAATCACAATAAAACACCGGTTCCGATAGCAGGCGGGGGCAGGTTAGTATATGTTGCTTAATGATATGGGGCCTTATGGAAGAAAGATAATTTTTGCGTGTTCTGTTGTCGGGATAAATAAAAAAAGTGGCCTGTTTATTCCGGGCTACTAATTCCCGAAAGTAATGGCGCAACCCTCTTTGCGGGTGATAACCTATCAGCACATGGATATCTTCGGGTGGAATTCCCATCCGGCTAAAATTGAGCAACTGTAATTCAAGCTGCCAGGTAAAATAATAATCGTCGGGCTGGGCGGTAATATAAATCATAGCATGTACTTAAAAATTGAGTCGGCTGCTTTTAATGGCGGTTTGTAAAAGCGGCCTTCTGACGCGACCTGAAGTAATAGTTTTCCAAAAATTCGTAGATGACGTATTCATAGGCAACATTCTTGGCTCTCGTTAACCTGTTGATGTTCATATGAATGAGGTCGCTCATAATTTCGGCATACCTGTTGCCGGCATTTACTTTCAAACGTTCTATGTATGGGCGCATTACCTCATGTTGTTTGTCGGTTACACAAATCAATTCAGCCATTTCAGCATCTGCTGCATCCCTGTTTATCAAATGATCAATTATACCTTTATTGGTTTCATATTTTTTGGTGATGGCTTTTTTGGTCAGCTTGAAACTTCCTAAACTCCGGGCGTATCCCTCTTTTGCCGCCTTTGAAAAATTCATTTTTTCCAGCTTGCCCAATCCAAACAGGTTCATATAACTTTCAGCCGCGTATAAAGCCGCCATCCAGCGAAGATTTTCATTTCCGGTATCTTTCACAAAAGATAATAGCTGCAGGCAAACATCACTGTCATAATGGAATATGCTTTCAACATTGTCAATACCAGCAAATCCGTATCGTTCATATTCCCTTTGATAAGTGTCCAGGCTTACTTTCCAGATCAGGCCGTCGTTGTAGTAATTATTCAGTAAGGAGGTAAACGGGTCCAGTACCCGGTCAACCTGCTGCACATTGTTCAGCTGCATTCTGACCCTTAGATGGGCACCGGGGTCGAAGTACCTGAGAAAAAACCATTTCTTAAGTATGCCCTGCTGTATTAGCGTCTGTAAAGGTGTATGTAACTTTACAATGATATCGTCATTGGTTTTAAATCCGCCATATATTTTGTAATACAGCCATTCGGTTCCTGGAATAAAATCTCTTGTTTCAGGTTGCCGGTTATAATCGATCTGTGCTTTAGTGGTTTTGCCTGCAACAGGTTCCTGCCTGAAACAAAACAGCACTTCGTTATTATAGGCCTCCCCGTTATTGTTTTTCGTTATATAATCATAATCGTTCAACCACGACTCATTTAAAAGGATGCTTCCTTTATTTTTTATTTCATTGATAAATAAATCCATGCATAGATCACTGTCCCGGTCTATGAGTAACTGGTTGTCCGACTCGCTTAAAAGGAAGTAGCGGGGTATCAACCTGTTTATACAATATTGCCTGAAAGCTTCGACAGGGCTGGCAGATTCGAGAATGACCTCAATATCATGACGGTCAATACTCCATGCAGCTACATTTAAAATAATATTGTTGTAAACAATACGCGGAAGGAATTTATACACCTTCATACAACTGCCCAGGTCTAACGTAAACACATGCATCCGGTCACGCACCTGCAAATCGCCAAGGAAGTAATACAGGGGCAGGGTATTGAAACTATAGGTATGCGCATTTGATAAAAAAGGAATGATCTTTTTGTTCAGGCGCTTCGAGCGCAGTACGATCTTTTTGTCTACAACCGAGATCATCAGATCTTCAAGAGGTAACTGGTTCGATGGCGGAACGGGACTTTTGGCGAGATAAGGAATTTCAAATGACCTGAACACAGGGCGTTGCAATACGTTGCCCAGCCGGTCATGTGGCAAATGATTGATCTCGGCAACAATGGAATCTTCATTCACCAGCTCTTCATAACCGGCAATCTCTTTGGTGAGGGCATGAATGTTTTCATCTATATGGCAAAACCTCCCGGTCCACAGTGCAGCAGTTACACTTCCGCAAAATTTTAAATCAATAACAGGTTCAATGCTATCCCTGCCTTTTAGCAATGTGGCGCCTGCCACAAATGTGTCACACAAGGCAAACGATTCGTTATCTTCAAACAAGTTTACTTCTTCCTGCGTAAGCTGTACGGTTGTAGTGCCGGTTTTTAAACAATCAATGATCTTGTTCGACCAAAAGGCATGGAAGTGGTTCCAGGTAATTGAGCCGTTGCTATCGGAGGGTTTGTAAAACGGTAGTTCCGAAAGCAATGATGAAACTTCAAGACCGTGATTTTCCATATATTCTCCATATCCGATACCAGTTTCAACATCCAAAGCTTCTATGAGCGGTACTTCTCTTGTTTCGTACCTTTCAATAAATTTATCAATAAAAATATCGAGCATTCCTTTCCCGGAATCTTTTTTTGTAAAACGCCTAAGTACGCTTATACCTTTTTTTATATTACCGATGACCCTGCGATCAACCTCATTACCGGTGAAGGCAATCTTCATATCAGACTGTATCGCGTGCTTATCGGGCAATTCAGGTATTATTTGTTTCATAGAATCAATGACGTACCGGTATTGAGGCACCCGATCCCTGGTAAGATCATGCTGTGCATATCCCCTGAGCGTATTGATAAAATGACAAAGCTGTTCCCTTACCTGCCGCGCAAACCGCATATCCGGTTCAGTAAGCCCCCGGCTCATAACAATACCAATAGTTTCCTGTAACTGATCGGCTATTTCCATACCTGTTGTAGAAGGTTCCAGTTCACTGACC
This sequence comes from uncultured Niastella sp., assembly GCA_966211305.1. Lineage (GTDB taxonomy): Bacteria > Bacteroidota > Bacteroidia > Chitinophagales > Chitinophagaceae > Niastella. Next base: position 36,188 of record CBIHPC010000006.1, on the reverse strand, counting down.
AACACCTGGTTTTCGATGAGTTCATCTATGAATGCTTCGGCCTCCATCATACTCACGTTGTCTGAAACAACGCAATCAACCATCGCACTTACCGAAGCGCCCCCGCTGCATATTTTCAAAATCATTTCTACATATTCGTTATACTCAAAAGAAGTTAACTCATACTTTCTTCTTTTGTTAACATACCGGGTTTCAATAGTACGATAATGATCACCCAACCGATAAAGTGCAGAATTGGGATAATACAGCAAATATTTTTTTAAGGGACCTTTTCGGGAAAGGTCATGAATTACCGAACACAAGAAATCAACATCAAGGCGGGAATGCAATCTGAAACAGCTCTGTTCGTCGATTTCAATATTGGTGTGATTTGCGATATTGACCGTGCCTATTCCGGCAAATAAACCAAACGGCGTACTTCTGGAGGTGGCCCTGATCGCATATTTTAATAGCGCATGCTTTAATTTTCCGGCTATGGCAGGCCCGCTCCCAGGAGCCTGATCTTTTGTTAGCGAATTATAGAGCTCCGGTGAAGCAAAATACAGTCCGTTCCTGAAAAAATTACTGTTTATGAAATGTTTCAGTAAGTACTCTTCGTTGCCGGCTATCTTTAAAAATTCCGTTATGGGGAAAGCCGGCGTACGGATAAAGGCCCTTCCAAATGAATCGATCTTCATAATGCATTTATTATTGTCTGCTGCCCTGATTAATTAATTCGTCTGATTTCAACTTGCGGTATTTATCAGCTTTTTCCTTTACCCTTAGTTCATTAATAGCAACTCATCCCAGTTGGAGCTTCTATTGTCAGCTAAAAAATCTATCAAAACCAAACCGATTCCCATAGCACCGTTTAAAATGCCATATTCGTTTCTTGACCCATCGCCATAATACCGTTTGTAACCACCTATGCCATCTATGTGATTTCCCATAGATATTGTATGCATTATCCAGTTTTCATAAGCTTCCCGGTACAGCCTGTCGCCGGTAAGCTCATACCATCGTTTATAAATCTGTGCATTACTGCAGGTTCCATGACATAAGCAGGCATCATTAATAAATGCCGTTTCGGGGGTATTCCGTTTTAATGTCAAATTAGCAACCTCGGTTGCCTTTTGCATTAATTGCGGCGACTTATATGCGTCAGACATTTTAGCCAGGCCCAACGCAATAATTGAATCGCCGTAACACCAGCCCAGGGGAACACTATGATGACTGTTACCGCTTTCGTTAACTATACTGGGATAAACAGAAATGGAGTTTATATCGGCAGACTCATAAGTATTAAACTCATTCCAAATCAGCATTAACACCTCATTTACCAGCTGCTTTTCAGGAAAATGTTCGTAATATTTCGAAAGAAAGAAAATATTCGAAACCAGTCCGTGCGCCATACCCAGATTTAAATGCTTAACCGCAACTCCATCATAAATAGATGCGCCTGAAGTAGTGCCCATGCTTACTTCGGTCTTCATTTTTTCTATGAGCTTTTCACAGGTATCCTTTACACGTTCTCTTATTAACCGGTTTGATGCTGTGCGCCGAAGCAGGTAATTCAAAATGCCCAGAGCTCCATGGAGGAAATCAAGATATCCTTCATCGATCTGCTGATTAACCACTGGAATTAACAAATCGTCAAGCTCAGTGAGGTAAGATTCAATTTCATTGTCAAGTACTTCCTGGTTCTTAAAGAAATTAAGCATGTAGCCAACACCGGCTAATCCATCACAGTAATTTAATTTATTCGACGGGTCATTTGCATTTTCCAACACCTTATCAATTACGAATTCCATTTTTTGCAGGTATGACTCGCTTTTGTAAAGGTTATATAAGTTCCAATAAAAAAAAGGAACGCCGGACAATCCGTTTAAGAGGGATATGGATGACTGTTTTAGGCAAAATTCTGTAAAAGTCTTTTCCTCAATTTCAATGATCTTCTCATAAGCCAGTTTCCTGTACTTATCCATATATAATTTTTGAGGTCAATAAAAAGTACATAATGAGAATAGAAAATACAATAACATTTTCCCCCACGGCTTTAAGCTTCCGTGGTTAAGGAAAGTAAAAGTCTGGGGGAAAATGTTCCAGGGAATGTTTAGGGTTGAGTTAACATAGCAAAAGCAGCAAACTTATACTTAATTACTCTTCCCGAAACTAATCATCTCAGTTGACAACGCTGACTACTACTGAGATGGTAGTGCACCAACTGCAGGTAAATTCAACACGGGTGCTACCACCGGTGTCACCGCTTCCGGTACACCAACTGCAGGTAAAATTGTGGCATGTACTACCTGCTTCTCCTCCACGAAGCGACCCCATGTCATCTTTGCTTAAATTAGCAATGCTTTCCTTTTTTAATGAAAGCCTGGAGTTCTTCAGTTGAAGTTTCTTTTTTTCCATTGATGATTTGGTTTATGGTTAATTAATAACCCAATTTATTTTATTTATAAATCACCTTTATCAAAGTTTAAACATATATTTTAACATTATTTGTCAAATTGACATGTTCGCATACCCACATACCGTTATAACGCCTATCTAAAGCGTATTAGCAAATACGTTAAATACCCGCTTGCATATAAATAAGGATATTGGTTAGGGTTAACGGAAAGCTCTGGAATATAATTAATGTTACCCGCACGTTTAAAACTTGAAAAGTTTATATTCGTACCGGTAAAATCCATAAAATTTCCAGCATGATTATATCAGCTACCCAAAGACCGGTATATTCGATACAATGTCTTTTTTAACATTTTTTCACAAATGCACGCTTATAAATTGGATACACACTTACAATGGAGGTCTGTTACAGTTATTTGTAATATGCATAATTGGAAGGCACTAATTGATGAGGCCATTATTCCCTTTTTTAAAAAAGCGGCAGGCAACAGATCGCTTCATGCATATTATTTACAATTTTATTATTCAGTTGGTAATTACGCCAGGCTGGCATTTTTAATGCACACGGCCGATGCAGACGCCCTGTCTCTCCAACTACACATGAGCCTGCAAACATTTCTTTCAAAGCACAACAACATACAAGACGCCACCCCCTTTATTAATTATGAAACATATTATAAAGAAGGGATAGTAAATGTGCCAGCCAGACCCGGCTTTGAACAGCAATCAACCGATATCATTCTGAATGCGTTGGCAAATGGTGAAGTGAGTGAGGAAATTATATTCACCCTTGCCTACCAGCTTCATGTTACGCTTATAAAAGCTCTTATGGCTTCTACAAAAAAAGATCTTGCATTCTTTGCGAATATTTATAAACATCTATATTTAAACCAGTCTTTAGTTACCGTTAGTGAAGAATTCATAATATCCCTTTTTAAAGAAAACGAAAATCACTATTGCGAAACAACTACCGAAATATTCGACCAGGATCTCACTGATAAGAACGATGCGATACCCACATATATTCGTCAATGGTATGCAGCCTGTATTGAAGAAATAAACAACCTGAATACTATTGCCGGTAGGCAGGAAGTTCGAACAATTCACAGGTATATTTCTTTTCAGTTAAATCAACAATGTGGCCTTACGCATAATTTTAAATCCTTATTATATTATTCTGTCTGGCAGGTTTTAAGCCATTCACGACAAACTGTATAATACCGTATGGAAAATGAAAATAATATTAGAAGTGTAGTTGTACTCCTTACAAAAAACATGTCTTCGTCGCTGATTAAAAACTACGACCGCATTAAAGAAGGCTTTGGAGAACGGGGCGATGTTGTTGTGCTTTTTCATGACAAGGACGAGGATGGCCAACAAATTCCTGCAACCGATAATGTCATACTCTATCGATTTACCAGCGAAAACTTACATAAGCTGCAATATATTCCCATTGCTGATACGCTTGTTCCCGGCAGTAATCACTTTCCCCTTCTATTTTATTTTGCCAGGAACAAGTACAATTACTATTGGTGTATAGAGGATGATGTTAGGTTTAATGGAGACTGGGTTGATTTCTTTCAGGCTTTTGACACATACCGGCACGACTTTTTAAGCGCCCATATTGAAACGTTCAACAAAAATCCCGGCTGGTTTTGGTGGGATACGCTTACCCATCCTGTGTTAAAAATATACAACAACCAAAAAATAAGGTCCTTTAATCCGGTTTATCGCTTATCATACGAAGCTTTAGAATTCATTCATTTAATGCTGGTAAATAAGTGGATGGGGCATCATGAAGTACTTTTACCCACCCTGCTTTTACTAAACAACTTTTCCATGCTTGACTTTGGCGGAACAGGAGAGTTTACGCCGGAAGCATTCACCAACAAATTTTATAAGGATGATGGAAATGATATTGCCCGTTCGACCTGTTCCTTTCGGTTCAGGCCAATATTTAACAGTGTAGGGGAGGAAACAAATAAGTTGTATCATCCGGTAAAAGAATAATATCAAATGATCTCCATCTTTTCCATTAAGAAAGAGGCATTCTTATTCTTGGCAACGCCGCGTTGTAATTTGTAATCGAAAAGCAATTCGTTATTGCGGATGGTGCTTTCAAAACAATAATTGTTTACCCTTCCCGCCAGTTCGTCTTCCAGCCTGCTCAATGCCAGGTCGTGCGTGGCAAATAATGTAAGACAGCGGTACTGCAACAGCTTTTTAATGAACTGCTCCGACCCATGGGTCTTGTCTTCCGAATTGGTACCGCGCAGAATTTCATCGATAAGAATCAGCACCGGCACTGAATTCTGCTGCAGATAATGTATGATCTGCTGCAGGCGTTTCAATTCGGCCATAAAGTAGGAGGTATGTTCCTGCAGCGAATCGCTTACCCTGATGGAACTGCGAATGACCATAGGTGTAAAGGCGAATGAGGCCGCACAAACCGGGGCGCCGCATTGTGCCAGTATGAGGTTTACCCCCAGTGTTCGCAGAAAGGTGGTTTTACCCGACATATTTGAACCGGTTACCAGTACCAGCTTTTCATCAATGCCAAACGTACAGTCATTGGCCACCCGCTCTTCGGCAGGGATCAGCGGATGCGCCAGTTGCGTAGCCGAAATGGAAATACCATCACTGTTTACAGTTGGATATTGATTGCCGGGATAGTTTGACGCAAATGTCGCCAGCGAGTTCAGGCATTCGATCATGCCCACGCAGTGGATCCAGTCGTTAAAATGGGCATTGTGTTTTTTCTTCCAGCTTTCCAGCGCCCACAGGCATTGGATATCGTACATAAAAAAGCTGTTCAGGAAGATATTTACGATGAGGTTCAGCCGCTGATCGAACATGGCCGACAGGCGCGATAATTTCTTCACCGCCTGGTGCGCTTCCGTGGCACTTGTTTTTTCTTTTTGCAGCAGCGCCGAATTACCCGATTCCACCTTACAGAAGAGTGATAATATAGCAGCATATTGATCTAATATGGTCTGCTTTTTTCCCAACAGGATATGTTGCTGCTGAATGTGTTTGGCATATGTGCCGATAATGATCCAATTCAGGAAAACAACCGGAATAAGCAGGTAGTAATTTCCCGAGATCAACCAGTAGATCAACAATACGGCACTGCATATAGATGTAATGTAACGCAGGGCATTGATCCGGCCCTTACCATGAATGATGGCCGGCCGTTGCAGCCAGCTGGCGATATCGTGCAGGTTGCCTTCCTTTTCCTCATTCAACAAACCATGCGCGGTAAGCAACTGCCGTAATTCCTTTTGTGTGCTCAGCGCCTGTACCGCCTGTTGCTGCTGTTCTATTTCGGTTTTTACCAACGGCGGTTGTTGTAACATGGCCGACAGTTGCTGTTTGCCATGCCAGGTAGTGGTACGGTTAAGTAAATGATATAAAGAGCCGGGTCCAAAAATATCGAGATCGCCTGAATTATTGTCGTTCGATGTAAAAGCCGCGCCATTCTCAAATTCGTTGGGCAAATGCCGCAGCATATTCAATTCATTGGTATTGATGAACAGCAATTTTTCCAACAACGCCTTGCGATCGTTCAGGCGCCAGGCAATGCGTACCAGTATGGCGAAAGCTGCGCCCAGCAACAGGGTAGCCGCCATCCAGCCGGAGTTATGGGTAGCGATCCATTTATATATAGCCCAGCCAAACACAATAAAACAAGCCAGCCGCAATGCGGCTACCAGCGTGGTTACGGGCTTTATTTTTTGTAATGCTTCCTTGTAAGACTGAACTTTTTCCTGGTAGTAAACAATGGTTGGCTCCATAATAATGCAAGATACGGAAACGTGAAACGTGAAACGGCAAACGTGAAATCGCTCGCGAAATTTCAAATTAATGCCCAATCTTATGCTGCGTAAAATTTATTTCCGGCTTGCTCGCCGAAGCCCTGGCGCAGGCCAGTTGCCACTGATTATGAGTCTCGAAGACAGGACGCCCTTTCACGTTTCACGTTTGCCGTTTCACGACAATCCATATTCAATAATTCCCCAATACATTCACATAATATTACCACCACTTAAATATGAAATCCCGGGCATCTTCACTTGTGTCACACTGTTATAAACCTTAACTTTAGCTACGTTAAACGGTTCTGGCAAATGGAATTTCAAATCTTATCCCATGCCGGTTTATTGGTAAAAAATAAACCTGGCAAATCGCTTATATGCGACCCCTGGCTCATTGGCAGCAGTTACTGGCGCTCGTGGTGGAATTATCCCCCTGTAAGCAAAGACCTCGTCAATTCGCTTCAACCCAATTTCATTTATCTCACCCACATTCACTGGGACCATTTTCACGGCGATTCATTAAAGCGGTTTCCTTCCAATATTCCCATTATTGTTCCAAAGGGAAATTACACACGCATGAAAGACGACCTGTATTACCTCGGGTACAAAAACATCATCGAATTAAAACATGGCGAACGGTTTCGGATCGATGACGGTTTCAGCATTACATCGTACCAGTTCTGGATGTTCCTCGACAGCGCGCTGCTGATAGAATGCGATGGCATAAAACTGCTGAACCTGAACGATTCAAAACATATGGGGCTTACGCTTAGGCAGATCACCCGCAAACACCGGCCCATCGATTTTGTATTCAGAAGCCACAGCTCGGCCAATGAACGGTTATCATATGATATAGTTGACGAACCTGAAACGCCTGTCGACGACCTCGACCGCTATATAAAAGAGTTTGCGCAAACCGCGCAGGCAACCGGCGCCCGGTACGCCATTCCATTCGCCAGCAATCATTGCCATTTGCATAAAGACTCTTTTCATTTCAACCGGTATATTCAACACCCGCAGTTGGTGGAGGCGTATTTTAAAAAACATGATATACAAACACCCCAGGTAAAAGTAATGGTATCGGGTGATCGCTGGTCGGCTGAATCGGGCTTTCACATCAGCGAAAAAGACTGGTTCACCAATCGTGAAACCTTACTGGCAGCATACTTACAACAACAAAGTGAAAGCCTGCAAAAATTTTATGAACAGGAAGACCAGGCGGTGATCGAAAAGCAGGTAGTGACGGAATATTTTGAGCAATTCTCAGCCAGCCTGCCATTTTTTATCAGGCGTTATTTCAAACCTGTTCAATTTACATATGTGCTTTCAGCAGGCGGCGCGCCCAAATATATTTTCAACATCAACGTGCATAAGGGAAGGGTAGAAGAGCTGCCGCTGCACACCGTGCTGGATCACGAAACTTATCCTATACAAATTCATACTACCGCATTTATTTTTTTGCGCGGCATTGAATTCCGGATCTTCTCGCACATGTGTATTGGTAAACGGGTATTTTATAAGGTAACGTCAAAGCAAAGAAAATATATGGAGGCCCTGAACCTGGCGTTCAACGCCTATGAATACGACCTGCTGCCCATGCGTAAACTATTTACCTGGCGTTCGGTTGAAAGCTGGACAATGCGTTGGCGGGAAGTTGTTTTATATATGCAATTGGCTAAAGACAAACTTTTGCATGGGAAACTGGATTTTGAAAAATATTTGAGATAGTTATTCAGTTATTTAGTTGTTCAGTTGCCGGTTTACGAACTGAATAACTCAATAACTTATGAACTACCGGAATATAAACCAGGAACCACAAAGGGGAACAAAAGACTAAATACCCTTTAATACTACCTGGACAGTCTCCGGCGTCTGCTGCAACAATTCAACTTTATTCCCTGCAATCATTTTTTGTAACACCGCATCATCATAATGCCTGATGGTGAGCAGGGTGAGCCCTTTTTCTACCTGTACTTCAAAGATGCCCGCGGCGGCGAGCGCCAGCTTTTCAATTTTTTCAGTTTGGTTATCGAGACAAACCTGAATGGTTACCGCTCCGGTCTGCATCAGGTTGGGTTTTATTTTACTATCGGCCAGCAACTGGTACAGGTCGGCCACCGGTTTTTCGCCAACGAACGAAAAATCTTTCGAGTGCAGTTGTATCAGCACCTGGTTCTGTTTCAATACCACTATCGGTGGCAGTCCTTTCAGGCTTTTTTTATGAATGACGGTGCCGGGCAGGTCTTTATTCAGAAAACATTTTACATAGAGGGGAATTCCTTTATTCTGCAGCGGTTTGATGGTTTTCGGGTGAATTACCTGCGCGCCGTAATAGGCCATTTCAATTACTTCATCGTAATTCAGCTCACTTAACAACTGCGCATCGGGAAAAAGTTTGGGGTCGGCGTTCATCACACCTTCCACATCTTTCCAGATATACTGCCCTTCGGCATTCAGCAAATTCGCAAATACGGCGGCGGTATAATCGCTGCCTTCACGGCCAAGGGTTGTGCTTTCGTTTTCATCGGTAGCACCGATAAAACCCTGGGTTACGATCACCTTATGTTCTTTCAGCAACGGCAACACTACGTTCTCCACTTTTTCACCTGAATAATGCCAGTCGATATTGGCATCGCGGAAATTATCGTCGGTCCTGATGATATCGCGAACGTCGATCCAATGGTTGGCAAACCCGGCCTCGTTGAGGTAAGCGCTTACAATAACGGTTGACAATAATTCACCGATGCACACCACCTGGTCGTAATAATAATCGAAACCCTGTACCGGTTTGTCATGCAGCAGCCACTCTGCTTCGGTAAAAAAATTGGTGAGCTGTTCAAGCGTTTCGTTGAAATTTTTAACCAGCAGGTACTTGGCCGTGGTAAGATGGCTTTGTTTGATGGCTTCAAACAATTGCAGCGCCGCCTCTTTTTTATTATCATAAAACGCTTCCACAACCTTTTCGAGCGCGTTGGTGGTTTTACCCATGGCCGAGATCACAATAAGCAATTCCTCACCCTGGTATGATTTTAATATATGTGCAACCTGCCGGATACTTTCTGTACTGCTAACACTGGCGCCGCCGAATTTGAAGACTTTCATAGTTTGTTCAAGTTAACTGGTTGATGGGTTGCAAAAGTAATGAAAGTAGGGCAGGTGCGCTTATAGGGTAAGAATAATAAAGTGGGAATAGGAATACGAAGTGAGTTTGACGGGTTAACCAGTTAACAGGTTGACAAGGGCCTTCAAAAGGCCAATATTACGGATTTACAACTTTAAAGCTTTTGAATATCACTACTTGTTTAAGTTATATAAAAGAGGTATGAAGTAGGAAGTAAGAAATCAGATGTAGGACATATCATGACTGGCATTTTAAAAAATTTATAAAAGTTAGATGGACAAAATCGGAAGTCGATTACCGGAAATAGGAAGTAATAAGTCTGAGGCAAAAAAATAATCAGGAATCCATAAAATTCAGCACTTTCCTGCTTCCTACATCCTGCTTCTTACTTCAGTTTTCCCTACCTTCGCCAGCTAACAACTGTTAACCAAAACAATGGATTTGATTTATGACCACTATCAACAGAAATGTTTTAACCCTTGACGAGTTTACCATTCAGCAGTTAAGGGATTTTCCCCATGCCACCGGAGAACTTAGCGGTTTGTTACGCGATATTGGCCTTGCAGCCAAACGGGTGAACGTAGAAGTGAACAAGGCCGGTCTGGTAGATATCCTCGGCGATGCAGGTTCCATCAATGTACAGGGAGAAGATGTAAAAAAGCTGGATATTTTCGCCAATAACCAGTTCACCGGTGTATTGCAACACGGTATCAGTTGCGCCGGTATTGCCAGTGAAGAGCTCGATGAATATGTTGCGTTCGACGATGCGGTGAGCAAGAATTCGAAATACGTTTGTTTATACGATCCGTTAGATGGTAGTGGAAATATAGATGTGAATGTATCGATAGGAACTATTTTCAGCGTATACCGCCGGGTGAGTGAAAAAGGCACCGTTGCCACAGAAAAAGATTTCTTACAGGCAGGCAGGTTCCAGGTAGCTGCAGGTTATATCGTTTACGGAAGCTCTACGATGCTGGTGTATGCTACCCGCCGCGGGGTAAACGGTTTTACGCTCGATCCTTCCATTGGCGAATTTTGTTTAAGTCACCCCAATATAAAATGCCCCGAGTTCGGAAAGATCTATTCCGTAAACCATGGCAATTTCTTCCAGTACGAACAGGCTGTTCAGAAATACATCAATATTTGCCAGAAGAAGAACAAGGATACCGGCGGCCCGTATACGCAACGTTATATCGGCAGCATGGTAGCCGACGTGCACCGCAACCTGATCAAAGGCGGCATCTTCATGTATCCCGGCACGATCGAAAAACCCAAAGGCAAACTGCGTTTGTTGTATGAGTGCAATCCGTTCGCATTTATTGCAGAAGTGGCAGGCGGCCGCGCTACCAATGGAAAAGAAAGGATCCTCGATGTGGTGCCAACAGAACTGCATCAGCGGAGCCCGCTCTTCATCGGCAGCAAGGGCATGATGGATGAACTGGATGGTTGTTTGAAACAAGCCTAAAGCCGAAAGCAAATACAGAACGCGGAATACAGCTTAATGTCTGAAAAGTACAGCTGTATTCCGCTTTTAGCTTTAGCCTTTAGGCTTTCAGCTTCATTTCTGGTATAGTATTAGCTTTGCTGCAGTCAAAGCCATTTCATGAAACGGGATATGTGTAGATATATAAGCATTTGTACAATTTTCATTAGCATATTTTTAACAATCGTTGGTTGTGAGTCAACCAAACCAACAGGTTCCACCACAAGCGGCGGATCTGCCGGCAAAGCGGGCAGCACCAAAACAACTTCAGAAAAAAAGGTGGTCGTAACGCCTTCTACGCCCGTTGTGGAGGCCAACCTGGCGCCTGGTCTTGAGCGCCAGATCCTTGGCCTGGTAAACGATTACCGTAAAACAAAGAAACTGGCGCCACTACAAAACAACGCCGCCATCGAATACCAGGCGCGCCGCCACAGTATGGATATGGGTACCCACCGCATTCCATTTGGCCACCAGGGCTTATCGTTCCGCATAAAATATATTCAGGAGAAAGTGCCCGGCGCCACAATTGTAGGCGAAAATGTGGCATATGGGAACCTGTCGGCTAAGGCGGTCGTCAGCGGCTGGATAAAAAGCACTGAACACCGGAAGAACATGGAAGGCAATTTCAAATACACCGGTATCGGGGTTACCCGTAATATGCAGAACCAGCTGTACTTTACGCAGATCTTTGCTAAATAGAGTTACCAGTTACCGGGCCCCGGTTACCAGGCAAAAAATTCGAAGTCCCCAACTACAGGTAGAATGATCGACATTCATGGCCCGGCAACAGGAAACCGGTAACCGGCTCCCTGCAACCTGTAACAGCCATTTACACGCACAATAGAAACAATTTAATTAAGTGCTGCAAAAGAACCAACCGGCCCCCGCACTTAAATAACTCCGGCCCCCTCTGTATCAAACTTTCACGCTATCTTGTGGCCCAAATACAGGAAAGGCCAATGAGCAAGGTGATTATTTCAGTAAAGGACCTGAAAAAAAACTACGGACAGTTCGAAGCGGTAAAAGGCATCAGCTTTGATGTTATTGAAGGTGAGATCTTCGGTTTGCTGGGCCCCAATGGCGCCGGCAAATCAACAACGCTCGAGATCATAGAAACGCTGCGCGAAAAAACCTCCGGCCAGGTGATCGTGAGCGGCTTCAACCTCGATACAGAACAAAATTCCATAAAACAACTTATCGGCGTACAATTACAAACCTCGGGTTTCTATCCCGGATTGAACCTGGTTGAACTGATCGACCTGTTCGCCGGTTTGTACAATCGTACGATCAACCCGCGCGATCTGCTGAAAATGGTGAACCTCGAAGACAAAGCCAAAAGCAAGTTCAAGGACCTCAGCGGCGGACAAAAACAACGCTTTTCAATAGCTACCACGCTTATCAATGACCCTAAGATCATTTTCCTCGATGAACCAACTACCGGCCTCGATCCACAGGCGCGCCGCAATTTGTGGGACCTCATTAAAAGTATCAGGGCCAAAGGCACTACCGTTATCATCACCACTCACTACATGGATGAAGCCGAAGTGTTGTGCGATCGCATTGCCATCATCGACTCGGGAAAGATCATTGCATTGGCCACGCCCGATAAACTCATCGATGACCTGGTAGCCACCGGTTTTGAACGCCCCAAAGAAGTAAAAAAAGCCAACCTCGAAGATGTGTTCATTCATTTGACGGGACACGCACTTCGGGAGAATAATTAGCTAATGTGCTAATGAGCTAATTGGCTAGTGGTTCCATATCGGGTTTCTTATAATTTTACCACAGCCTGCTCTTTCAACTGTATTTCATTATCAAATTATCACATTATCTCATTATCACATTAACTTCATACTGTATTTCATTATCACATTAGCAAATAAGCACATTATGGATCTACGTTATCCCATCGGCAAATACGAACCGCAACCATTTTCCGACAAACAAAAACGCGAATGGCTGCAGGATATTCAGTTCTTACCGGGTTTACTGGAAATGGCCATTGAAAACCTGGACGAAAAACAGCTGAACACGCCCTACCGCGAAGGCGGCTGGACGGTGAAACAGGTAGTGCACCATGTGGCCGACAGCCATATGAACGCTTACATCCGTTTCAAACTGGGTTTAACGGAAGACAAACCGACGATAAAACCATACGAGGAAGCGTTATGGGCCAACCTGAATGATGTAAATGCAGTGCCCATCAATATTTCCATTACGTTGTTATACGCATTACATACCCGCTGGCACTCGGCTATCTTAAATTTGCCTGCAGACGTTTGGAACAACCGCTCGGTTTACCATCCTGAAAGCAAAAAAGAAATGTCGTTATATTACCTGCTGGGTTCATACAGCTGGCACGGCCGGCACCATGTGGCGCACATTACTTCGCTGCGTGAACGCAAGGGATGGTAAATTCAATTTGATAAGGTGATAATTTGATGATGTGATAATTGAATACAGATGGCCGGCTTTCGTGGCTGTCGAAAAAAATTTTTGGTATAAGGTTTTCACGTTTCACGTTTGCCGTTTCACGATTGACGTTTGACGATAAAAATACTGAACAATGAGAGATCTAAAATGGAAGACCATCAAATCGGAGTATTTATTCAAAGACCTGTGGTTTACAGTGCGGAACGATACCTGCGAAAGACCCGATGGAAAACTGGTTACCCCGTATTATGTGTATGAGTTCCCAACCTGGGTATCTGCGGTGGCGTTAACAGAAGACGGAAAGATTATCCTGGAACGGCAATACCGTCATGGAATAGGGGACACGAATTACGAGATCCCCGGCGGCTGTGTTGATGATACCGATAAGAATTATGAAGAAGCGATCGCCCGTGAACTGCTGGAAGAAACCGGTTATGCATTCACCCGCTATGAATACCTGGGTAAAACCTGCGCCAACCCTTCCACCAATAATAACTGGATGCATTTTTATCTGGCAACCGGCGGCAAAAAAGTAAAGGAGCAGGAATTCGACGATAATGAAGACATTGACATTCACCTGGCTTCACTGGAAGAGGTAAAACAATTATTGCGCGATAACCAGATCATACAATCCATGCACGTTACTGCATTGTTTTATGCGATGCAGAAATTAGGGGAGCTTAAGTTATAATTGATTCGTCTGTTCATTTAACGAACCGATATAGGAGGCAGGAAGTAAGAAGAACCAGAACGTTGAAACTCGCGCTTAGTTATTAGCTTCGACAATTATACTCTTCTTACATCCTACTTCATACCTCTTATTTCCTGTTCTTAAATATCGTATTTCAACACTCAGATTCAAAAGCTGCTTTTTTAACTCTATAAACTCACTTCCCCAACAACAAAAACACTACCGCAAACAACGATCAGATCGTGCTTGCCGGCCTTACTCATCGCCTGCTGCAAGGCTGTATTCACATCGCTATAAGAATGACCACTTAACCCAATGGCCTGCGCCCGGGCGGCCAGTTCCGTTTCAGGCAATGCACGCGGTATTTGCGCACGGGTGAAATAATAAGTGGCTTCCCTGGGTAACAGCGCCAATACCTTTTCTATCTCTTTATCTTTTACCAGTCCGATCACGATATGCAAATGCTGGTGATCGCTTAGTTCAATTTGTGCGGTGATCTGTTTTATGCCGTCCTCATTATGGCCTACATCGAGCACCACTACCGGGTTGGTATGGATAACCTCCCAGCGGCCATGTAACCCAGTGAGTTTTTTTACCTGCTTCAATGCCTGGTGCACATGCGCATCGGTTATTTTATACCCGGCTTTTTGCAAATGATACACCACTTCCAGCACGGTAATGCAGTTCTTGATCTGATAATAACCCGGGAGGTCGAGCTGATACGTGGTGCGTTCATCGGAACCGGCAGGCGATACCTGCATCAATAACTGATGGTGTTCGTATTTCCATTCAGCTACATATCGTTGTTTATCGGCAAAGAACAGGGGCGCCTGTTTTTCGACGGCCACCTTTTCAAAAACCTCCCTGGTTTCAGCGGCTGTTTCTCCTATTACAACCGGTACCTGCTGTTTAATAATGCCCGCTTTTTCAAAAGCAATGGCAGGCAGCGTATCGCCCAGCAGGTTCATATGGTCCCAGCCGATATTGGTGATCACCGACACTTCGGGGGTAATAACGTTGGTTGAATCAAGCCTTCCGCCCAAACCGGTCTCTATTACGGCGATCTCTACCTGTTCGCGCACAAAATAATCGAATGCCATGGCCACGGTGATCTCGAAAAAAGAAGGTTCTATTTCATCTATGGCGGGTTGAATGCGTTCTACAAAATCAACAACGTATTGTTTGTCGATCATTTCGCCGTTCACCCGGAAACGTTCCCTGAAATCGCGCAGGTGGGGCGAAGTATATAAACCGGTTTTATAACCGGCCGTTTGCAATACCGCCGCCAGCATATGACTGGTAGAACCCTTGCCATTGGTTCCGGCAATGTGAATGGTCTTTATTTTATTATGCGGATTATCGAGGTACGCACACAACCTGATGGTATTGCTGAGGTCTTTTTTATAGGCAGCTGCGCCGATGCGGCTGAACATTGGCAGCCTGGTAAACAGATAGTTTGTCGCTTGCTCGTAGGTCATCGGTATAATTAGGGCGACAAAGCTAAAAGAAAACCATGAAAAAAGGTGTGCCACACTTCGAAAGTGCGGCACACCTTTTCAATATAAATGGATTAGTAAGTTTTGGGCTTTACTTAGTTAGTGACCTTGAAATTCATTTCGAATGTAACGATCTGCGTTTCTGCCGCGTTTGCATCGACATTAAGCTTTAGTTCCCGGGCTTTTCTCTTCGCTATTTCTACCAGCTTTGAACCACCGGTAGTTCCTCTCGGCACAATTTCAACTCCCTGTACATTACCATTGGGCCCGAACTTAACAGCTACCACTACCTTGCCATTTTCATTAAAATCATCTCTGAAACCGGGCCAATTGGTTACTTTTCTGCTACCTAAGCCCGACCTGATCCCTATTCCGGAATTACCACGGCCGCCACCGGTATAATTTTTTGAATCTGGATTACCGCCGGGTTGTCCCTGGTCGCCACGGCCGCCCGCAATACCTTCACTGCCGCCTTTTTTATAGGTAGATGCTTCATTACCGCCGGTACCGTTTCCATTAACGCCTTTGAATACCGCTTTTGCCCGGGGAGCCGGAGGCGCAGGGTTTTCAACCGGAACCGGGTTCCTTACCGGTTTGCTTTTCACCACTTCTTTTTCGGGAACTTTGGTAGCCTCGGGTTTTGCAACCGGTGGCTTTTTAATTACCGGGGCCTCTTCATCTGTATCGTCGGTTTCGATATCTTTTACATCTTCTTTTGCCGGTTCCGCTTTGGGCGGAACATAGGCTGTTTGCTCGCTGGCAGGAGCAGGTGAGCCCGGTTCAAAAGGCTGATCATTGCCCATACCCACATCACTGTTACCGAGGTTCACTTCAATACCTTCATCCATAGGCGGCTCAGGTAACGGCGGCATACCCCATTTTACAAAAAAGAATATTACCAGCATTAGCCCACACACCAGTGCGGTATAGCTGCCTGCCTGTACATTTTTCTTTGATTCTGATTCCTGCGTCATGATCAGTATAATTGAATACTAAAGATAAGTTGAAAAGTTAACAAGTTGACCGGTTGACAAGGGTTAAACGTTAAAAGAATAATGCCTGTTTAGCATGCAGGGAAGAAATTCTTTAAATTTAACAGTCTTTTTAAACTCCGGCCTCAGCGCCGTCAACATTTCAACTATTTTATCATACTGCTGCACATGGAATCCCTGTCAACTCGTCAACATGTTAACTAACCAAACCACACATCATAGGCAAACCTGATAATAGTTGCGCATACAACGATGAGAAAGAAGATCCTGATGAAAGCATTGCCGCGTAGGATGGCGAGCCGGGCGCCTGCCCATCCGCCCAATGCATTACAAATGGCCATAGGGAGGGCAATGGAATAAATGATCTTACCCGTGAGTGTAAAAAATGTTATGGAACCAAGGTTGGTGGCCAGGTTCACGAACTTGGCATAGGCGCTTGCCTTCAGGAAATCAAAACCCATTAGTCCGATAAACGATAAGATCAAAAAGCTGCCCGCACCCGGACCGATAAACCCATCATAAAATCCAATGATCACACTAATTAATAAGGAATAGATCACCTGCTGGCGGAAGCTGTGTGCTTTTTCTATATGATCGCCAAACCGTTTATTGGTGAACGTGTAGATGGCTACAATGACAAGCATAAAAAGCAACAGCGGTTTCATGAAACTGTTGTTTACATGGGTAAGCAGGGTAGAACCGGCAAAGGCTGCGCAGAAGGCAACAGCGGTCATTAACCCTATCAGTAACCAGTTCACCGGTACCCGGCGGATGTATTGTACAGTAGCAATACCGGTGCCGCTGAATGAGGGAATTTTTAACGTTCCCAATACGGTGGCCAGCGGATACTGGGGCAGCAGCACCAATGCGGCCGGGGTTTGAATTAAACCGCCGCCACCGGCAATGGCATCAGTGAAGCCGGCGAGGAAGGCAAATACACAAAGAAGAAAAAGGGTCATGCGGTTGTTTTATCGTGAATCGGCAGCAATCGTGAACCGGCAAACGTGAAAGCGCTATACCCGGGCTTTAAAATTTTTTTCAATATCACGAAAGCCGGGGATCTGTATCTCATTAGCATATTAGCACATCAGCAAATTAGCACATCGGCACGTTAACTATCTCTTTCCGCCCAGCACACCCATAAACTGTTTCCATGGACCAACGGCTTCTTCGTATTGTTTTGCCATCACGCGGCTTATTTGATGAATATGCGTCATATCGTGTACCACCCACGCTGCCAGTAAATGCCGTAAAGTTACCTCGCCGAGAATAGGATGAATACCTGTATTATTCAACATATCGGGAGAAATTTCTACGGCTTTCAATTGCGCGAGGTTTTCTTTTCGCAACCCTTTAAATTCATCGAGCAACTGCGGCAGTGTTTTTCCCCTGCCTTCTTTTATATGGCCTTCCATATCAAAAGGGGTGAACTCCTTGCTGCCTTCGCCAAGGATGACCTGTGTTCGCGGGATCCAATCCGTTTTTTCACCATGCACCAAATGCGCTACAATTTCGAAGGGCGTCCAGGAATCGCCGCCTTCATTGCTGTGGACCCATTCATCGTCGAGGCCGTATAATAGCGACTCGATCACCAATGGTGTTCTTTCCAACACCGGTATTGCTTTTTCAAGTTCAAATTGCATACAGGAATATTTTTACAAAAGTAAGTTGATAAGTTAACATGTTGACGGGTTGACAAGGCGGGGCCTGTTTATAGTTTATGGTTTATTGTTTATTGTTTATAGTTCATTAATTCGAAGCTCGCTATAAATTTCAGGCATCATGAATTTGAAAAACTGTATTTGCCTGTAGCTTGCAGCTGTATTTGCTTTCGGCTTTAAGCTTTCGCCTTTCGCCTGTATTCGCTTGCAGCTGTATTTGCTTTCGGCTTTAAGCTTTCGCCTTTCGCCTGTATTCCCTAACATCCGTTCGTTCGGTTACCCATCTCTGATCATAAAAAATAGATGTTCAAAAAACATTTATACCCGTTTTGATGCTTTGGGCATCATGGTGTATTTTTTATGAAACCCTTTTCCATGGCGGGTTTTAACATTTTGTACAGGGCTTTAGCATCCTAAAATTGCGGTTGAGTTGATTTTCATCACGCCAAAAGCCGCAGTATGTTTGCATCATCAAAATGAAACAAACCTTAAAACATACAATTATGAAAACTGATTCGAGGAATGTTGGAAAATTGGCTATCGTAGCGCTGGCTTTTACCCTGGCATTTTCTACTCCAACAATGGCCAATGATGGTGGGAAAGATGATCACAAAACAGAATTGAAATTCATCGGCAACCTGGAAAACCAACCAGTGTTCGAACTGAACCTGGCAAACAATGAAGAAGACGAGTATACCGTAACTTTCCGCGATGAATTCGGCAACGTACTGTATAGCGATAAATTCAAAGGTACTGGCTTAACAAAAAAATTCATGTTGAAAGCCGATGATTTCAGTGATACAGCCCTGAACGTAACGGTAAAATCTAAAAAAGGCAATACTACTGAAGTGTATTCAATCAACAGAAGCCACAGCTATGTTGAACAAACACAAGTGAACAAGATCAAATAATTCGCAGTTCAGTCAATCATCATAGAGTGTTTTATTAGAGCGTCGGTGGTTCCGGCGCTTTTTTTATTGGTGAATGGTGAATAGCTCGTAATTATCGGAAATTCGAACCAAACAGGTGCCCTCCGAGTTGCGAAAATCCGTTGACCACTCACCATTGACCATCTCAATGCGCGAAATCTTCTTCGTAATTTCCCGTAATACGTTCCATCGACGGGTTGAAGTAACCGAATTTCACCTGTGGAAATTCTTCATGGATCAGTTCCTGCAATTGCTTTACGCCCAGCATGTCGCCGGTTTCATATGCGCCGATCCTGCCCATATACCAGTCGGGATCTATATTGAAATTACGCCACTGGATCATGTTCAGCCCGGTATCGATGATCAGCTTCCGCAACGCTTCGTATTCTTCCTCACAGTCTGTCATACCCGGAAATACAAAGTAGTTGATGCTCGTCCACCCATTAAAACTGCGTACCACTTTCAGGCTTTCCACAATATCTTCAAACTGGTAATTATTGGGGCGGTAATATGCTTCGTAAATATGTTTGCGGGCCGAGTTCATGCTCACGCGAATAGAGTTCAATCCTGCTTCACACAAGGCCTTTACCGCTGCGGGTTTTGAACCGTTGGTATTTATATTAATGCTTCCCTTAGTGGTATGCCTGCGCATTTCAATGATCGACTCGCGAATGGTTTCCCACATCAGCAGCGGTTCGCCTTCGCAACCCTGGCCAAAACTCACAATGGGGAAAGGCGCGGTTTCGAGGTGCGGAACGGTAAACTCCACGATCTCTTCAGCCGTAGGTTTGAAAGTGAGGCGGTCCTGCGTTGAAACGATCTCTTCTTCCTGGGGTTGAAAAGAAATACAGCCGATACAATTGGCATTACAGGCCGGCGATGAAGGCACCGGGCACTCCCAGCGGCCCATGAAATAGTTGCGGGCGGCCGGACAATTATACGTGAGACAGCAATTTTCGGCAAGGTGTTTTACCAGCCGGTTATGCGGATATGCTTTCAGGTAGGTGCTAACGCCCGATTCAATTTTTTCGGTATCGAAACCAGCGCATTCCTGGCGAATATCCTGCTCTATGCGTACCGCCGGAACATAGAACTGGTCGTTATGCCAGCCAACAGCGGTATAACAGAACAGTGGCAGGGTAGGCGCATCGGGCGCCGTTTCGTAGGCTGCCAGAAATAAACCGGTATGTGCAGGCGGAATAAAAGCGGCCACGGCCCAGCCTTTATCGCACAGGCGCATTTCACCGGTGTTTACATCGATACCGATGCCCCGGCGGCCGGGTAATTCGTACAAAGAACCGCCTTCGGGTAAAGCGATCCAATCCTCAACCGGCACCTCAAAAGCATCCCAACCGGCGCGGCCGGTGGCATACAGCGTCATATCTTCAAAAATGTTCCCTTTTCCGTCGGAATACAACAAATACGGCGACTGTTTCAATTCAGACATCATTTCCTTTTTCAATCCTCAAAATTAATGCTAAACGCTTAATGCTTAACGCATAACGCAAATCCATTTAAGAGGCCAGGCGTTACACGTTTTGCGTTCGGCGTTAAGCCTGTTGCAAATAATGCCTGCAAAATTCGTGAATTTGATCGAGTTCTTCGAATTGAAGATTGTTCTGCAGATCAAAATGATATGATTTTTCGCCGGAAGCCGCAATTGTTATGCAATCGTATTGAGCCTCAATACGATCTACGTTTGCCCAGATAAGAAAATGACTGTCGGGCAGGGCGGGGATGGTGACGCCGGTATGGTGCAGCGCCACATATTCGGTGGTAAGCATTCTTTTCTCGCAGCGGAACAGGTAGGCGTACGCCAGCGCCATCAGAATATGACCAACGCCCGTATACCATTCACTGCTCAAACAGCAGGCAATCCCTATCCCAAGAAAAAAAATGATCTCTACCAGGCGGAAGAACAGGTTCACCATAGGCAGTTCGGCGGAGATATTTTTTCCGGCAACGACAAGAATAAAGATGTCAACCGCCATAAATAATAAACAACCCAGGTAAACCGGACTGCTATGCGGTTGGTTGAGGTGCGACAAAGCATGAACAAGGATTAAACCACCGGCAGCCAAATGCAAAAAACGTCCGGCACGTTTCAGTTTCTGAAACGCCGGATGAACAACAGGCAGGGCTAGTGCATCCATATAACAGTAGTTTGTATGTAGATGCATTGCCCGAAAGATTCCATATGTTAAAATGAAGAAAAGTTGGAGAAAATGAAGTATTGGTTACCGGTGGGGCTGATCGTGAAACGGCAAACGTGAAACGTGAAAGGGCTCGCTACTACGGCTGCGCTTCTCCGGGGGCAAAAAATCCGCCTTTCAAAATTTCAGCCGCCCCTTGTCAACTTTCCCTAATGCGTGTTTATGCGTCATAGTTTTTTTATCGTGAAATCATTTTTTCAGTAGGTTTATTCTCACACCAAATACCAACCAAATGAGAAAATTCTACCTGCTCCTGCTCTGCATGCTCAGCAGTGCATCGCTTTCATTGGCGCAAAACGATACCAGCATTGTACACCATTTGAACCAACTCATCGGTCAGGAACAAGCCATTCATTTACGGGTCGACAGCGTTATAAAACTCAACGGCGACCTGCAGGTTTTCTTCAATGCCGATGCCGCATTTGCACCCGGAGAAATATCCGAAACCGAATCGGAAGTGGTGACCGAACTCCTGCTGCACCTGATCACCGATACCGACAGCCGAAACATTTTACCGCTCGCAAAAGACAAAGCAAGCGGCGAATGGAGAACGCTTGACTGGTTCGTACTTACTGCCCCCATAGAAAAATATGAAATGGTAAAGAATAACGATCCCTATCCCGATAAACCCGGCGCCGCCGGAACGGAAGGAGCGCGCATTTTTCCCGGCCAGGGCCAACCCGCAGGCACAGGTGCATTAAGCGGAAAGACTGTTTGGTTAAGTGCGGGCCATGGCTGGCAGAATACCGGCACCGGGCTGGGTTTTCTTACCCAGCGGGGCAATTCAAACCAGTTGGTGGAAGATTTCACCACCGCAGAAACGGTTGATCACTATTTGCTGAATTACCTTATCAATGCCGGGGCCAATGTTTGGAGTGTGCGCGAACGCGATATGAACCCGGCGGAGATCATCGTGAACAACGATGACGGCGCACCGGCCTATACCGAAACCGGTACCTGGAGCGATGGCACCATCGCCGGTTATGGCGGCACCTATCGCACCCATGTTGCCGGCATTAATGAAACAGCAAAAGCTGTTTTTAAACCTACCGTTACTACCAGCGGGCTGTACTGGGTTTCCATCCGGTATATCAGCGGCGTCAATCGCGCCACAGACGTCAAATACGCCGTTACCCATGCCGGCGGCACCACCACTTTTACCGTTAACCAGGAAGTACATGGCAATACCTGGGTGTACCTGGGACAATTCTATTTTTTCTCTGGCGGCAATTATACAATCACCATCAGCAACCAGTCGGCCGACAGTTCCCAGGCCATCGTTGCCGATGCCATTCGCCTCGGCGGTGGTATTGGGCAAATACCCGATTGCCTTAACGGCGGCGCAGCGAGCGGAAGACCGCGGTTCGAAGAATCGGCGCGGCAGTTCGCCCGCTTCCAGGGACATCCGCCCTGCCGGGAAGATGTAACGGTTCGCCCCATATATACCGAATGGGAATTGAGCAAAGGCCCCGCCGGTGAAATAAGCAATGCCGTTTTTGTTTCCTTTCATACCAACGCCGGTGGCGGTACCGGTACCGAAAGTTACCGGTATAACGGACTGGGTTCCTCGCAACCGAACATAACGGCAGGCAGCACGCAGTTGCGCGACAGCATCCACCGCCAGCTGGTGGCCGATATTCGCGCCGGCTGGCGCAGTACCTGGACCGACAGGGGAGTTAAAACGGCTAACCTCGGCGAATTGAGGGAGTTGCGCACCATTCCCGGAACGCTGATAGAATTAGGTTTTCACGATCATACCGGCGATGCGGCCGCTATGCGGGAACCGGAATTCCGCCGCCTTGCAGCCCGCGCCGTTTATAAAGGCATTCTGAAATTCTTTAAATACCGCGACAGCATTCCCGTTACCTTTTTACCTGAAGAACCACGGCTGGTGGCTGCACGCAATACCGGTCAGGGAAAGATCCGCCTGAGCTGGGCGCCGCCGGTAAGCGGTGGCATTTATGGCGATGCCGCCACAGGTTATCGCGTATACGTAAGCGATAACGGCCGCGGTTTTACCGATGCGATCAATGTAACTGATACCAGCTTTCTCTTCAAAGCCAAACCCAATAAAACGTATTTCTTCAAAGTAACCGCCGTAAATGCCGGCGGTGAATCATTTGCTTCCGGCGTAGTGGCGGCGCGTACGGCAAGGCATTCAATGTCGCACAAACACAAACAGGTGAAATACCTGCTTGTCGATGGGTTCGACCGGCTCGATGCATCGGCCATGCTGTTGAAGTTTGAAAGCAGCGCCCTTGGCAATGTGCGCCGCATGGTATTGAACAGCATGAACAATTACAGTTATATGGTAGAACATGGCAACGGACTGGCCGCATGCGATGTGGCATTCGACGGCGTGCAAAATGAAGTGATCGGTTCCTGCACAATTGACCTGTCGAAATATTTCGCCATCGACTGGTTTGCAGGTGAAGAAAGCACGGCAGGCAAATCGCTCGATTCAACAGAAAGATCACAATTGAAAAAATACCTCCATCATGGCGGCCGCCTGCTGATCTCGGGCGCAGAAATAGGGTGGGACCTTGGCCGGGCAGCATCTGCCAATGCAGACACCGGTTTTTACAATAATTACTTAAAAGCAGTGTATGTAAGCGATGGCGCTGGTACTTATAACTTTAATGGCACTACCGGCTTTTTTAATGGAGGCTCCGGCACGTATGGCAACGGGGTGAACGGGGCGTACAATGTAGATTTTCCCGATGTGATCGATACCACCGGCGGTTCTGAACTGGTTTTGAATTATACCGGCGCAACAGGTACCGGCGGCGGGGCCGGTATTGGCTATAAGGGCCGGTTCAGCGTACTGTATTTTGGTTTTCCTATTGAAGCAATAATTGATCAAAACGTACGTAACAGTATTATTTGCCAGTCTGTTGACTATTTATCGAAACCCTACCGGCATTGCGGTTTCGTGTTACATGGCCATCGTGGCCGCCATGGCAATCACCTGCAATGGACAACCGGCCCCGAAACCAATACCGCCTATTACCGGCTGGAAAAAAGCAGGGATGGAAAACATTTTGAACCGGTAAATGGTCGCATCGATCCCATGGGCTCGGCATCGGAAGGATATGAATATGAGTTTGACGATAGTGACGATAACAGCACTGTTTATTATCGCGTGGTAACGATCGATAAGAACAATAAGCAAACGATCTCCAACCTCGCTATTATTCAGAACGACAAACCCGCACAGCTGTTTGTACTGAATAACCCGGCGCGCGGCGATATACGGTTGAAAATAAATGGCAGCGGCAGGTTTAAGTTAACGCTGATGAATGAGACCGGGCAAATGGTGTATCAAGCCACCGTAAATACATATAACAGCCGCCTGGTGACAATACCCGCCACCCGGCTGGCGAAAGGAGTTTACTGGCTCTCGGCCAATGTTGATAATAAGAAGCTGGAGACGGTGAAGATATTGATACAGTAATTACAAGTTGAAAACTTGATGCGGTTGATAGAAGTTGACGAGTTAACAGGTTGACGAGTTGACAGGTTAACAAGATAAAACCGGTGAATTCGGAATATAAATTGTATTGGCCTTATTAAAAGGCAATTAAGCTATTCGACAACCAAATGGAGGAAATTGATTAATCTCCCTGTTAACTTGTCAACTAATCAACTTGTCAACTTTTTTGTTAATTTCATCATTATGGAACAATCAGACAAGCTCAACCGGATCGTGGAGGCGCGCATGAAACTGAAGAACCGGTTCGGGGAAAAAATTAAACAAACCCCATCCGTTGCCGATGAACGCCCCATGGGCAAAGGCAAACCCAACCGGCATGGCATGCCTGAAATACCGGTTGGACAAACGGAAACCCAAAAATGGCCGGTGCTCGATCTCGGTATTCAACCCGGGATACCCCTCGCAGAATGGCAGCTGATCATCGATGGCGAAGTGGAACACCCGGTTACCCTGAACTGGGACGATTTTATGGCGCTGCCGCAAACAGAAGACACGTCCGATTTTCATTGTGTTACCACCTGGTCGAAATTAAATATGAACTGGAAAGGGGTACGCCTGCTCGATTTGGCGGCCCTGGTTCAGCCCAAAGAAACGGCCACCCATATCCTTTGTTACGGGTACGATGATTATACCACCAATGTATCGCTTGAAGAAGCGTTGAAACCCGATGTGTTACTGGTGCATACATACGAAGGAGAGCCATTACCGGCCGAACATGGCGGCCCGGTTCGCATGATAACGCCGCAGCTCTATGCCTGGAAAGGTAGTAAATGGATAAACAGAATAAAATTCCTGAAAGAAAATGTGTTGGGCTTTTGGGAAGAAAGGGGATATTCGAATACGGCATATCCGTGGAGGAATGATCGATACAGCTGAAAGCGAATACAGGCGAAAGCGAATACAGTTTTTTCTAATTCATGATGCCTGAAATTTATAGAAAGTCCCGAAGTAAGGAACCAAAAACTATAAACAATAAACCATAAACTGTGAGTAGCGAACTTCGAATTAATGAACAAAAAACAATAAACTATAAACCGTGAATAGAAGAAGTGTTTTAAAACAACTCAGTTTAAGCGTAGGGGCTACAGTATTAGGTTCGAAAACAATGGCCCGGCTTGCCAATGACACGATCGAGTATGAAATTCCGGAAAATCCGTTGTATAAAAAACTCGACAAACCCGTTACCGCCATTACCCTTGGCGCAGGTAACCGCGGTAATGTGTACGGAAATTTCGCTGTCAAATTTCCCAACCTGTTGAAGATCGTTGGCGTTGCCGAACCCGTTGCCCTTCGTAACGAACGCTATGCCACCAAACACCAGATCGACGCTAAAAACCGTTTCGATACCTGGGAGCGTGTTTTTGAACGCCCTAAATTCGCCGATGCTATCATCATTTCCACACCAGATGCATTGCATTATGCGCCCTGTATGAAAGCGCTGCAAATGGGTTACGATATCCTGTTGGAAAAACCCATTGCGCCTACAGAAAAAGAATGCCGCGATATTCTGGCCCTCGCCAAAAAGACGGGCCGCATTGTAGCCGTATGCCATGTGCTGCGTTATGCACCCTATTTTGTAAAGATGAAAGAACTGCTGGCAAAGAACACCATCGGCAATATCATCAGCATCCAACACCTGGAGCCCATAGAACACCTGCACATGGCGCATTCATACGTTCGCGGCAACTGGCATAACTCAAAGAAAACTACACCTATCATCCTGGCCAAATCGTGCCATGATCTCGATATCATAAAATGGATCATCAACCAACCGGCGAAACAAATTTCAGCCATGGGCGATCTGAAATGGTTCAGAAAAGAAAATGCACCGGAAGGCAGCACCGCACGTTGTACCGATGGTTGCAAAGTAGAACGCAGTTGCCCCTATTCTGCCATTAATGCTTATTACGACAAACGGCTTCGCTTATCGGTGTTCGATCTGCCCGACGACAAGGCTAAACATCCTGAGGCCATCATGGAGAAATTAAAGACAACCGATTACGGCCGTTGCGTGTACCGGATGGATAATGACCAGCCCGATCATTACATTACCAACATTCGGTTTGGCGATAACATCACCGCCAGTTTTTCCATGGAAGCATTCACCTCCTATGCCGGCCGCCGTACCCGTGTAATGGGTTCGCACGGCGATATGGTAGGCGATATGACCGAACTGGTAGTCACCGATTTTCTTACCGAAAAACAAACCAAACTGGTGCCCAAGGCCGAAGATGTGGAAGGATACCGCAACAGCGGTCATGGCGGGGGCGACTGGTTGCTGGCGCATGATTTTGTGCAGGCCGTAGCCCAGCAAAATCCCAAACTGCTCACCTCCACTATCGACGAATCTATTGAAAGCCATGTGATGGGCTTCAAAGCCGAAGAAAGCCGGAAGAACAATAAGGTGATGTCAATAGTAATGTAATCGAAAGATCCGGCAACATGGTATGTTACCGGTCAACAGATACTTTACAGGTTACAGGATCCAGGTTACAAGTTTTTCAAGACACATAGATTTCACTGGAACCTGTAACCCATTTTCACACAATTTTGACATGCGGGCAGGGTTGCTTCTATTTATAATTAATAAAATAGCAACACCTTATTGAACATGAAACAGATCTGTCTTATTGCGCAATGCACTACGCTTACCTGGTGAGCGCTTTTCTATATTTTGCGTTAAGCGTTTTGCGTTAAGCCTTCAGCGTTCAGCGTTTCTCATAGATCTCCGCTTCAATAATGCTCAGCGTTCCCTTTGCCTTTGAATCGTCGCGCGCCACCCCATCATCGAGCTTATTACCCGACACTTCAATCATTACATTACCATCTTCATCTTTTGTTAAAGTGGCCAGTTGAATTTTTACCTTTTTGCCTTTTTGCGGTTTGCAGAAAATGGTATAATAGCCAAGCGTTGGCTTTGTTGTTCCGGAGAAAATTTCTTTGCCATCGACCGAAATGATCAGCGGATAAGCGCGGCTTCTGAAGTTGTTTAATCTGAGCGTTACTTCGCTAACGGTAGCTTCCCGCTCCAGTTCGTATTCTATCCAGGCCGTGCCCAGGCTGCCATCGTTCACCCAATCGCTTAGTTCATTATCATCGTAACTGGCAAAAGCGCTGTCGCTATTGGCGCCGGCAACAGCCTTTATGATATTAACTGGTGTGCGCGTGATCGTATAAGATGGCGTTAATGGCGTTGGTCCACGATCTAATCTTGAAGGCAATAATGCCGATGGCAACATGGTTGATAATCCATCTTTTTCCTGGAATGGAATAGATGTCAATGTAAGGGCGGCAGGCTGCAATCCATCCGCAGCAGCCTTAATGGTTATTTTCCCTGCGGTGGTGGTTGAACGCAGCAATACGCGGTTCACGCCATTTTCAACGGGCAGGCTTTTCGCGAGAATATAATTACCGGGCCCCTGCGCCATACCGCCGCGCCATGCTGCAGGGCCATCCAAAGTAAAATTGATCATGTTCAATGCGGTTGGGCAACGGTTGCCTTTTGCATCGATCACTTCCACCTCAACAAGCGACAGATCGTGCCCGTTCGCCATAAAAGGGGTAGGCCGCGCAACTTTGGTCAACCGGAGAGCAACGGGTTCGCCCACGGTATGGATCTGTGTTGAGCAAAGCTGTTTTCCTTTTTCATCAAAGCCAATGGCAGCAATGGTTCCCGGTTGCCAGGCTACGTCTTTGAATGTAAACAGGAAGCCATCGCTTTTCTGCCCAAAGCCAAGCGACTTATTATTTACCCGTAATTCAACTTTCGCCGCCGATGAAATAACATAGATATTCTTTTTTACACCGGTTGCGTAATTCCAATGGCCAATAATATGAACACGGTATTTTTCGGGGTTCACCCAGCCATCCCACATTACCTGGTGTGCGTAAAAGTTTTGCTTTTTGATGCGCATTGCATCCACTTCACCGCTGCGGCGATAATTTTCAGCGCCGCGATGATGGGTATTGGTTTCTGAGAATACAATGTTCACCCCGCCTGCACTTACGCGTTTGCCGGTACCGGGCCGCTCATTCCAGAATTCATACCAGCGTTTTACATTTTCAATAGCATGCGATTCCATATTGCGGTTGTACACTGCTGCGTTTTGCCCGTTGTGCAACGGCCCGTCACCATCCTTGTGATAGGGTGGGGTATGGTCGTCCCAAAACTTGCGCGCGCCTTCATCGCGTGAATATTCCATGGCCCACATGGGAATGTGTGCGCTTTTATTGGTGTACAACATTTCACCGCCATATTCGGCTACTTTGCTGTCGAGCATTTCGCGGGAACCGACGGCCCTTCCCCCATGCGGATCATACTGATCGCGGATGGCTTTCATTTCCTGCATATGCACTTCACTGATAGACTCATTGCCTGATTCATAAAATATGATGCTGGGATTATTCCTGTTGTAAATGATCGCATCGCGCATAACTGCTTTGCGCTGCTCCCATCGCACACCGGTTACATCTTTTTCGGCATCGCCCGCCTGCATGCTTTGCAGCAGGCCAACGCGATCGCAACTTTCGATATCCTGTTTCCATGGGGTTATATGCATCCAGCGAACGAGATTGCCATTGCTTTCCACCATTAAATGATTGCTGTAATCGCTGAGCCAGGCCGGAACGCTCATACCGATGGCCGGCCATTCGTTGCTGGTACGCTGCGCATACCCATGTACCATCATCACCCGGTCGTTCAGGTAGATCATCCCGTTTTTGAATTCTGTTTTCCGGAAACCGGTTTTGGTGCTCACCACATCAACCGGTTGGCTGTTCACCTTTACAGTGGTTTTCACAGTATACAAATACCCATAACCCCAACTCCAGAAGTTAAGGTTATTTACCATTGAAGCGGCTTTTACGATCTTCACTTCGCCGGGCGCCAGCGTTGTTTTATCGCCGGCAAATGTTTTTACCGGTTTGCCCTGCAGGTCAATGATGGTTACTTCAAACTGTATTGCCTGTGGCGTATTGTCTTCATTCTTTACTTCCGCTTCGGCATGAATGGTGGCTGTGCGGCCTTTTATATTGAACTGATCGGCATAAACATACACGCCCGTTGTGCCAAGGGTTGTATATAAGGGAAGCGTTTGATATACCGTGTTGGTTATATGCAGGAAAACGTTCTTACAAATACCGCCATAGTTGGCGTTGAAGTTTTTATCTTCCCACTGGTATTTTGTTTTGGTGGCGCGTTCATGGTAATCCCAGCTGTTATCGATGCGAACGGCCAGCACATTCACGCCATCATAATTAATATAACTGGAAAGATCGAAACCAAAAGCGGTAACGCCATTCTCATGCAGCCCGATGTATTTTCCATTCA
Source organism: uncultured Niastella sp. (assembly GCA_966211305.1). GTDB lineage: Bacteria > Bacteroidota > Bacteroidia > Chitinophagales > Chitinophagaceae > Niastella. The sequence goes on along the minus strand of CBIHPC010000006.1, from coordinate 6,135 downwards.
GATAAAAATCACCGGCCTGCCTGATGCCTTCAAACTCTACAAATACTTTTTTTCCTTTTGCTGTGGCGGGTAGTCTGAAATGTTTACGGTACCAGGCAATACCGGTAGTGAGGTCGCGGATATCTTTTTTAAACGCATCGTCTTCGTTCCAGGCCCGGGGCAGGGTCACTGTTTTCCAGGAAGCATCATTGAAAGCGGTTTCCTTTGCGGTGGAATCGTCGCCCACAAATACTTTCCAGTTGCTGTTGAAATTATATGTTGATCGTTGGGCATGGGCATGCAGACAAGCTATGGCAAGTAAGATCGTTAATGTTCTCTTTAACACTGATGTATGTTTGTTCTCAAATATAGCGGGGAGGGGGAGGGAAACTGTCCTGTTACATCCTGAATGCGGGTGTTTCTTATGTAAAACAGTGAAAGAATGCCAATATAGATTAATAAACAGGAATTTAAAGTACTGCTCCCAGTCATACGGAGTAACCGCATGCCGGCCTGTTCTGAAGTGATAGCGAACGTTTCTCCAACGGGCCGGTTAAGGTCAGGCATTTTATCCGTTTCAATACTTTTATTACCGAATAAGGCATAGATTTTACCGGCTTCGAAGGCGCTGTTAAGCGTTCCGTGTAATTTAATTAATTTTACCGTATCAAATGAAACAAAAGAAGTTCCTTACCGCTCAATGGCTCCGGCTCATTATGGCCAACTATGAAATTGACCCGGCAAAGTTGAAACCGTTTATTCCCGCCCATACCGAACCGGATACCTTCAACAATCGCACTTATGTAAGCCTGGTTGGCTTTTTGTTTTATGATACCCGGGTGATGGGTATTCGTTTTCCCTTTCATGTTACCTTCCCTGAAGTGAACCTGCGATTTTATGTGCGGTACAAAGAAAACGGAGAAATTAAAAGGGGGGTGGTGTTTATAAAGGAGATCGTGCCCAAACGGGCCATTACGTTTATTGCCAATACGCTTTTTAAAGAAAGGTATGTTACTCTGCCGATGAAGACCTTTGTTCATACCACTGAAAAAGAGCAGCATGTTGGTTATTCCTGGAAATATAAAAATCACTGGAACAAACTGGAGGTTAAAACGGGTTTGGAAAAATTCCCCATTCAACCCGGCAGCGAGGAGGAATTTATTACCGAACACTTCTGGGGGTATACCGCGGTCAACGCAGCAAGCTGCGGCGAATACCAGGTGGCCCACCCGGGCTGGGATGTTTACCCCGTTGAACAGTTTACGATCGATTGTGATTTTGAACAGTTATACGGCAAGGCGTTTTCCGAGTTGAAAGATAAAACGCCGGTATCGGTGTTTTTGGCGGAGGGGTCGGAGATCTGTGTGTATCCGAAGCGGATAAAATACAGCTGAAAGGAATACAGCTGCAGACTTTAAGCCCTAAGCTGCAAGCTAAATACAGGTTAAAGCTAAAAGTCTGAAACCGAAAGCGAATACAGCGGCAAGCTTCAGGCCGCAAGCGGAAATACAGTTGAAAGCCGAAAGCGAAAACAGGGCTGAAAAGGGAATACAGCTAAAACCCGAAAGCCTAAAGGGTAAAGCGAATACAGCCCGAACTTAATAACACAATAACAGAATAACTGAGCACCTGGAACTCTGAACTTTGAACTATGAACTATGAACTAAGTATTCGTCTCGCCCGCATCTTAAACGCCGGGCTTTCATGCTCCCACCTTTCCTCAATGATCAACTTTAGCTCGGGCCTGATATCGGGGTAAAGGGCGCACAAATTCCCGAGAATGGTGAGCGAAGAGGCTTTTATGGCCGGGGCCGTATCTACACCGGCAATAAAATCGAAACAGGTATTCATGATCAGTCCATGATACCGTTTTGGTATGTCTACAAACTGCAGCAGGCGCACTATATTCCGCACAACAGCACCATGCACGCCCGGCTTTTGCAGCAGTGGCATAATCTCCTTATAGTAGGGAGTGATCAGGGCCGGGTGTTTCTCCACACAAATACTTATGGGCCAGGCCGCCCGCTGGGTAACCCGGTACCCGCCATTCAGGAATAACTGCATCAGTTCGGCAAACCGTTCTTTATCGCCGCCAACATACCCGACTATCTTTTCACATTGCGCTTTTGAATGCTCCTTTTCGATCGCTTTTAATAAATCCATATAAATTTGAAAATTAGCCAAACTATAATTTAAACCAGACTCCATTTTCAAAAAATGAAAAAGATCTACTTGATAACGGCATTCATCATTTTTATAGCCGCCGGTTGTACCCGTAAAAAAGGCACCGTTGTTTTTCAAACCGATTTCGGGGTAAAGGACGGAGCAGTAAGCGCCATGAAGGGAGTGGCCACCGGGGTTGACCCCGACCTGAAATTGTTCGACCTCACCCATGAGATCCCGGCTTATAATATCTGGGAGGCAGCCTACCGGCTGGAACAAACGGCGCCGTACTGGCCGGCCGGGACTGTTTTTGTTTCGGTGGTTGACCCGGGCGTTGGCACCGAACGGAAATCGGTGGTACTGAAGACCAAAACCGGCCATTACTTTGTTACGCCAGACAATGGCACACTTACGCTGGTATCCCAATCTCTTGGCATTGAATCGGTACGCGAAATTGACGAGGAATTAAACAGAAGGAAAAACTCGCAGGCTTCCTACACCTTTCATGGCCGCGATGTATATGCCTATACCGGGGCGCGACTGGCAGCCGGGGTGATCGGCTTTGAACAGGTAGGCAAGGAAATACCAGCAAAAGTGGTGACCATTCCATTCCAAAAAGCTGTGGTTCAGGGGGATTCGATAATGGGTAACATACCCATCTTAGATGTGCAATTTGGCAACATTTGGACGAACATTAATGATTCGATTTTCAAAGTGTTACACGTGGAACCTAAAGAAAAAATTGAAGCATTTATAAATAGAAATGGCACCCCGGTGTTTCACCAGGATGTTGAATATGTGCAAACTTTCGGCGAGGTGCCGGAAGGCAGGATGTTGGCCTATATGAACAGCCTCATGAATTTTTCGTTAGCCATTAACATGGGCAATATGGCCGATTCTTTTGATATTAACAGCGGACCAGAGTGGAATATTGTAGTTCGCAAGAGAAAACCAAATTAATTTTTACACATTTTTCCACAAATAGTGGATAACCAAAGAGATAGCGCGAAAAGAATTTTAAGGAAATCTACGATGAAAATGGCGATTTACTAATATAATTTCATCAACTGATTATCATATAACTACAGAAGTTAGATGTATTTTTAAATTAAATAGCGCCACATTTTGAGTTAGAAAACTTCGCTAAACCATACAAACTATACGACGTAAAGGCCCTCGCGGGCCTTTTATCTTTACTTAAATTACAGAAGAACTGTGAAATTAACTGATAAATAGGTTATTACTGAACTACAACACAACCAAAGTGGAGTTTGAGAGCCATTAATTGGTGCAGGCCAGTTAAGATGTTGACAGGGAAGACTCCTAAAAGGCAGACTCAATAATAAAAGTTGAACGCTGATAATTTGATAGAGGAAATCAGACACCCCGAAATAAGCCATTAATTATTAGGCCTGAAATAAGCGCGCCCCTCGTGAACCTGTTAACTAGTTAACTTGTCAACTTACAATCATATCCTTATTATTGCAAAAAGGAAGGAATTATACACGTAACAATAAGAACCGCTTATCATGAGTATAAAAAATCTTTATATCCCACAACGTTCAAAACCCGGAGAAAAAGGAATAACGGTGCTTGCCGGGGATATAGGAGGAACCAAAACCAACCTCGCAATATACCACGCTACAGAAAACGGGTTGAAGGTATTGCAAACCGGAAAATATGCTTCAGCGGAATACAATTCATGCGTTGCCATTTTGCAGCAATTTTTAACAGATACGAACAGTCCCCAGCCCGACAGGATCTGCCTGGGTGTTGCAGGCCCGGTATTGAACGGAAAAGTAAACCTTACCAACCTCAGCTGGGATATCGACATAAACGTTGTGAAAAAGGCAATGGGGGTAGAAGCGGTATTTCTGCTGAACGATCTTGAATCAATGGCGTATGGACTGGCAGGTTTAACGGAAGAAGATTTCATCACCATTCATAAAGGCAACGAGAACAGCACGGGCAATATGGCCATTAATGCACCGGGCACTGGTTTGGGGCAGGCAGGATTATACTGGAATGGCCAGAACCATTTTCCCTTCCCAACGGAAGGCGGGCATGCCGATTTTGCACCACGTACCGATGTGGATTTTGCATTGCTGAAATTCCTGCAAAAAGAATATGGTGTTGTAAGCTGGGAAAAAGTAGTGGCTGGACCGGCCATTACAGATATCTATCAATTTTTACGCGACGTACAGAAAATGGAAGAGCCAGCCTGGCTGAAAGATGCGCTGGAACAATCGAACCTCGATTCGGCAGTGATCAGTGGCGCAGCCATAGAAAAAAAGGCGGCGATCTGTGTAGAGACCATGGCGCTGTTTGTAAAATACCTGGCGCGTGAATCATGCAACCTGGTATTGAAAATGAAAGCAACCGGTGGTTTATTCCTGGGTGGCGGTATTCCGCCAAAGATTGCGCCTTTGTTATTACAGAAGGAATTTATGGAACATTTTATGGATTGCGACCGCATGCAACACATGCTGGAGCCTATTCCTATAAGAATAATCAAAAATGATAAAACCGGGTTGATAGGTGCAGCTTACTATGGCGCATATTTGATATGATCATACCCGTTATACGACACAAAAAAATAAAACGTGCCACACCTTCGAAGTGTGGCACGTTTCCTATAAGTTTAATTTTGTGATGTAGAAGTAGACACGTTCAACTGCACCGTATCAGGTTCCTTCTTCGTGGTATCTTTTTTCTTTGGCGTAGTATCCTGCTCAATGTAATTACCATTGTACACTTCTGCCTGAACCGGATGGTTAGATACTACCATTGTAACTGCGAAAATGCAAAGACCAATGCCTGCCGCTAAAAAGCTTCTTTTCATAACTTTGAGTTTTTAATATGTAAAAAATGTAAATAACTACTCGAGGGGGCGGTCGGTCTACAAAATCAGGTTAAGCAATCGTAGTTTAGAATTGTTAGGATACCAATACTTTAATAAGAATCATGCCAAAAAATCATATTGTATGCAAAGAAGAAAGAAGATTTGTATACTTAACAATTGAAAAATCATAACCTTTGCTTTAATAAAACGCTATTATTTATTGATACTCCAAAGGATATATTTTAACAAACAATATTCGTCCCGTTCATCCGTCTACCAATAAAAAATACCTTATCTCCCGTACGAACCGGCCAGTGATTTTATAGAATACCGAAAGAGTTAGTGTATTTGATCACTCTTTGCAACATTGATTTATAAACATTAATACTGTTAAAGGCATTTTATGGCTCGAGGTAACAGACAGGACAACAGTACACGTAAACCGGATATGCCTAAAGCAAAACTGACCAAAGAAAATTTGAAAGAAGCCTTCCTTATTTTCAATTATCTTAAACCCTTTCGCTGGACGTTTGTTGCCGGTTTACTTTTTATAGCGCTTTCAAGCGGTACTACCATGGCGTTTCCATATTTTTTAAAGAAGCTGATCGATAGTGCGCATTCGCTTAGCTTAGGTAAAGACGCCGTTGCACCCGGCACCATTGCATTATGGATGCTGGGTATTTTAACATTGCAGATGATCTTTTCTTTTATGCGGGTTTACCTGTTCACCTATGTGGGCGAGTATGCGCTGGCGGATATGCGAAAAGACGTTTACCGAAAAATGATCATGATGCCCATGAATTTCTTTGCACAAAGAAGGGTAGGGGAACTATCGAGCCGCATCAGCGCCGATCTTTCACAGATCCAGGATGCCGTTACCGGTATGCTGGCAGAAATTTTGCGTGGATTGCTTACTCTTATCATTGGCATGGTGCTGATATTTGTATTGTCACCTGCACTGGCTACCGTTATGTTATCGGTGGTGCCGGTAATTGTTATCATTGGTGTTGTATTTGGAAAACGTATAAGAAAACTTTCGCGCAATACCCAGGATCAGTTGGCCGATTCCAATACCATTGTACAGGAAACCCTGCAGGGCATCAGTAACGTAAAATCGTTTACCAATGAGTGGTATGAGATCGGCAGGTATA
>CBIHPC010000005.1:0-89103 GCA_966211305.1 uncultured Niastella sp. | reverse complement strand
GTTCCAGTTCCTGGATCTTACCTCTGTAATAATATTCCATTACTTCAACCGAGTCAGCCAGTATCATTTGAAAGGATTCGGAAGCCAGTTCCTTTGGCGAAACAGGGTTAAATTTACTAATGGAGGAGTGTTGCTGTTTCATGGAAGTTAAAATTAAAAGTTATTAATGTTCAATCGGGCCGAACCTTTCCTATGTGACTCGGGGAACGGGGTGTTCGTTGCCTCAAAGTTGCCTCACATCACCTTGAATGGCAAGAGTTAAAGTACCAAAAGATTAAGGTAGTAGCTGTATTTAAAATAAGTAGTTCTACGGATTTTCCGGCTTGTATTAACTAATACCTTTAGCGCCCCGTTTAACCAAAATTTTAATTATGGCAACTAACCTGAAAAAGTCCCTGTTGACTTACCCTCAATTAATTATCATCTTGCTGGGCGCCTTGTTGATCGGCTCCTGTAAAGAAGATACCGGTCAAAAAGACCTGGTATGTATTCCTGTTCCGAATGATACTTCAGAGCTTGGAAGAAAGAATCATTTTATTCCGGTGATGAGCATCGACATTTATGAAAAAGATTTCAGAACTACCCGCGACAGCCTGAGAACGAGATTCCCCGATCTGATGATACCGGATAGCGAAACTTTCAACAAAGCTTCTATTGTTGAGTTTTTTAAAAACCCCAAAGTGGTAGGGCTTAAATTCTATTATGGAATAAAACCGGGGGCTGAGAAGAAAAAATCATTACGCATGATGATCGTGGGTGTTGATTCGGCTGGTAACAATGTATATATCAAAAACAAAAGAGGCGCTCTCAATGCACAGTCTGGTACTGAAGATGGTGGTTTGGAATATGGACAATGCAGCCCTCCATGCGATATAGAACCTTAGAATAAAAGAAAGAATTGTTTTACCATATCAATGACTGAGATTTTCTCGAAACAATGGATGCTACCGTACGTTTTATTTTAAGTTTAAGCATCGGCCTTGCTGTAATAATCGGGATAGTAAGATTTCGAAGGATAGATCCATCTTACTATCCCTTCATTTATCGCGTAACTGTAGTATTGATTGTAGAAATACTTAACAGGATCCTTACCGTAACAGGGCATCCTGACGCGTTCATTCTGGTGTTGAATGTATTCTCCTTTGTCGATTTCTTCCTGTTCCTTTGGTTGTTTCATAACTGGGGGCTGTTTAACAGAAAGCGATCGACCTGTATAACCATCGCGGGCATTTTTTTCGTAATATGGTTGTTGGAGAACATACTGCTGACCGGCTTTATAAAGCATAATATGTACTTTTTTATCCTGTATTCGTTTGCCCTGATCTTTTTCAGTGTGAATACATTCAATAAAATGGTGGTTCACGAACGCAGCAGTATTTTCAGGAACCCCAAATTCTGGATTTGTTTGGGAATAATCATTTTTTATTCGTTCTTTATAGTTGTTGTATCAACCAGCTTATCGATGTTCGTTCAAAGTATGAGCAAGGCTTTCAGGCGTGAATTGCAGTCGATAAGTGTTTATTCAAACTTATTGGTTAATCTTTTGTATGCAGTAGCTATATTATGGATACCCAGGAAAAAGAACTTTACCAGTCTGTTTTGATAGTAGTAGGGGTAGTAGGTATAATTTTACTATATTTCATTATCACCATTATACGCTATCAGCGCCGCAGCCTGAAACTGCATAAGGAAAAGATACAGGCCGAAATTGATACATTGGAAAAAGAACGCCGCCGTATAGCCTCTGATCTCCACGATGAACTGGGCCCCCTTCTATCTGCCGTAAAACTTCAGATCAACAGCCTCAATACCACCGATCCCGACGATGAAGCGGTGATAGGCAAATCGAGCACCCATCTTGATAGCATTATCAGGAAACTGCGGGAAATTTCAAATAACCTGATGCCCAATACGCTGGTGCGAAAAGGGCTTCAAAAGGCCATTAACGAGTTTATTGAGAACAACCGCGGTACCTATGGATTAGAAATAAGATTTATATGTGAGCAGGATATACACGTTAACCAGTACAAAGAGATCAATATCTATCGCATCATCCAGGAAATTCTTCACAATACAGTAAAACACGCCCAGGCCTCTCTGTTAATCATTAAAATAGTTACGGAAGGCGACCGCCTTTTGCTGATGACCGCCGATAATGGAAAAGGTTTTGATTATTTTGCGAAAGTAAAGGACAATCCCGGCCTTGGACTTCGTAACTTGCAAAGCAGAACCGAGGTGATGGGCGGCGAGCTTACCTGTCACAGTGAGCCGGGAAAGGGCACTACTTATACAATTGAAATTCCTATTTGACCAGAACCAGGTGTTTATGAAAACATATGGCAATATAAAAGTTGCTATTGCGGACGATCATGAAATTTTCCGCGACGGATTGCGGGCAATGTTGCAAAAACAACCGGATATTTTAATGGTAGCCGAAGCTGCCAATGGAAAGGACCTCATTGAACAGGTAAAACTGCAGGAGCCGGATATAGTGATCAGTGATGTAAAAATGCCTGTAATGGATGGGGCTGCCGCCACCCGCCATCTAACCGAGCACTATCCCCATATAGGTATTATCGCCTTGACCATGTTCGATGAAGAAGACCTCATTATAGATATGCTGGAAGCCGGCGCCCGCGGTTATCTTTTAAAGAATGCCGATAAGAACGAGATCGTTGAAGCAATAAAATCGGTGTACCAGCAACAGCCATACTATTGCCGTCATACCTCTAACAAGCTGGCGCAAATGGTTGCCAAAAGCAAGTTCAACCCATATAAGCAAAAGCAGAAACCCGATTTCAATGAACGGGAGATCGACATCATTGCCGATATATGCAATGGCCTCACCAGTAAACAAATTGCCGAAAAGATTTTCCTGAGCGTACGTACCGTTGAAGGGTTACGGTTAAAGATCATGGAAAAAATGGAAGTGAAGAACACGGCTGGCATTATCATATATGCGATCAAGCACAACCTGTACAAGCCTGGTAATATATAACCACGTTACTTTAAATTTCCTGTTGACTATCACATTCTTGTCTGCAATTAATCCCGATGGATAACCGAAGATGGTACATGCGATTTGAGGGTAGTGAAAAATTATTTTTAAAAAACTTTGGAAATTATTTGGTGTAATTGAAAAATTATTAACACCTTTGCATAAACAAATAAACGAAACATGACACGCAAACATTTAAACATAGAGGCACAATACGGTTGGAGTCCGATTGGTGACTTTACTGTTTGCGGGGCGTGTTACGCTGAAGAATAAGTTGAACAAACTAATTCAATATAACACAGGCCCCGCAAGGAATTGCGGGGTTTTTTGTTTTTCGGCTGTATAATAAAAATGACAGCATTGACCCAAAGGGATTGGTGTGCTATGTTCATATGTGTGTGGTAGTTAGTGTACCTGATATTGAAATATTTTTGAACACTTTTTGTGAAATTTATTAATAACAACATCTAAATACTATAAAAAATTGATGCCGATACCGATGCAATACATACGACGGATGAAGATGGATAGCTCGAAACGATTTATCCAGTGGAATACGTGTGCAAATGCGCAAGAGGTGGTATGTATCAATGGCGGCAGTAAAGAGGATTATCATAATCGAATACGACCAGGTTGTGTTTATACGAAACTGTAATGTACAGGCATCGAATAAAAAGCCCGGTCGATAAAACGACCGGGCTTTTTTGTTGGCGTAAGTCAGGTAGACAAAGTGTAATTAAATAAAAAACTTCAGATGCGAAGTAAAAGGAGTGTAAGTGATGAAACTTTTAATGAGTGTATTTATGATCAGATTCATTATGGCTTTATTCGATAACAAAGCAAAGGGAAATAAAACAGGCGTGCAGAAGAATACAGATGAAGTAGATGCAAGACACCCTGCCGCTTTTCAGGTACGATAAAAAGTAATTAAAGAGATAAGTGGTTCTAAAAGGAGGAGAACAAAGCGTCCGTCGGCTGGCGGATGCTTTTCCAAAACATTCATTGCCATTAAACCTGCCTGAAATTAAACCCTTATGAAAACTTGTAGCGGCTGCCATGACCGCTACAACATATAGGAGTATTCCGGTTGGTCGGATACCCCGTTTGGATCGGGGAGGCTGCAGGTTCGAGTCCTGTCTCCTATACAAAAAGCAGCACAGGTGTTAATGGTTGCATTCCTGACTTCCAATCAGGACGACAGAGTTCGAGTCTCTGGTGCTGCTCTTAACGGTTAGTTGGTGTAAAGGCTAACATCCCGGATTGTCGATCCGAAGACACGGGTTCGATTCCCGTACTAACCGCAATATATGATTGTTGGGTGGTGTAATGGTTGAGCATCTCAGTCTTTGACCCTGATGGTGCAGGTTCGAATCCTGCCCCGACAACAAAATGGTGGCTGTAGCTTATTTGGTAAAGTACCTCACTGTGAATGAGGGGAACAGGGTTCGAACCCCGCAGCGCACCCGAAAATGGCTTATAGTTCAAAGGAAGAACACTGTGCTACGAACGCAGGAATGGAAGTTCGAATCTTCCTGAGCCAACAAAAATATTTTTAGTACGCAGGTAAGCTGCGCAGGTGCATATGCATATTTGCTGTATCGAAATCAGCAGTACAGAAGTTGATGATACAATCGTAAATGATGAACTGTGGCTGAATAGAAAGGATGTATGGCTTTGAAGTTAGAAAATGTTATTTGAAAATATGTTTAAGTACGCAGGTGTAATGCGCAGTATAACAGTAGGGCTTGTAGCTTAGCTGGCTAAAGTACCCGGCTTTTAACCGGGGGAGCATGAGTTCGAATCTCATCAGGCCCACATAAAATATGGATGATTAGCTCAGTGGAAGAGCGTGCCCCTGTTAAGGGCAGGGTCGAAAGTTCGAATCTTTCATCATCCGCAAAAATGGTCTGTTCGCCTAGATGGTTAGGGCACCGGTCTTTCGAACCGGGCGCATGAGTTCGATCCTCATACAGACTACCAGGTGCTTTGGCAGAGATGGTTCTATTGCATCCCGTTGAAGCCGGGATCATCGTGGTTCGATTCCACGGGGCACCACAAATTACGGGCTTGATGTAATGGCTGCATGTCGTGTCTCCAAAACCGATAGTCTTCGTTCGAGTCGAAGAGTCCGTGCTAAAATAACAGGTTATGCATACTCGTGTAATGAAATAGTTAATGATACATTCTATGAAAGCAAAGGATCCTGCATTCTATTAACTATTTAATGAAAAATATGGAGAATTTATTTACGCAGAAGGTGATCAATGCCAATTATGTATTTGATGATCATTTTCTGGATGCGAGAGTATTATACCTGTACTGTTTTAACCAGTTGCCTAATGTAAATTTTATAAGTCGTATTGATGGTGAGAAATTGTTCAGGGCGCTCAAAGAAAAATACGGTGCACAGATAAAAAACATTTGTCAATACCAATGGTATAAAAGGCCTGGAAATGAATTTCAGTTTGACAGAACGATCCTTGTTTTAGAAGGTAATTGCCTCATTGAGCTGGATAATAATTACTGTACAGTATTACATGACGGGTTGAGCACTGAGCTGGTAACAAGTATAAGTACATTGAGCAGCCAGTTCAGGGAGCGGCAAAGACGGGAGCCGCGTGAGATCAACCTTATTGTGCAGGGCAGGAACAGGCTCGAGTTAAAAGCCATGGAGATCAAACGTACCAAACTTGATATCGATCTTTTTTACGAGGACGATTTCAGGGAAACGGATGAGATCATCAGGCAACGGTTGAGTAAGAAGAATGACAAAGGAATTGTACTGTTGCATGGTTTGCCGGGTACAGGAAAAACAACCTATTTGCGCTACCTGATAGGAAAGATAAAAAAACGCGTATTGTTTTTGTCGCCCGGTGTGGCAGGCAACCTGATGGACCCGGAGTTCATTCAAATGTTGGTAAATAATCCCAACACGGTGGTAGTGATCGAGGATGCTGAGAACATTATCATGGATAGAAGGCACAACGCAGGATCAGCCGTATCGAACCTGTTGAATATCTCCGACGGGTTACTGGCCGACTTCCTGAATGTACAACTCATATGCACGTTCAATAATTCGCTCACGCTGGTAGATAGCGCATTGATGCGAAAAGGAAGGTTGATCGCAAAGTATGAGTTTGGAAAATTGAGTGTGTCAAAAGCACAGCGGTTGAGCAGTCATCTGGGGTTGAATACGGTAATTGATCGACCGATGACAATAGCAGAGATTGCCAACCCGCATGAAAAGGAGCAGCCGGCAGGCAGGGTAGAAGTGATTGGTTTCAGACGCAATTTGATTCAAAACTAAAATACACAGAATGGAGGTAAGCCATGGAACAACAGCATTGGAGGCGGCTGGATGGTACAATGATCAAAAGACCCATTGAAGATGAAGTACGGGCCGTACTGGTTCGGGAAAAGGAAATGGGGCATACTTTAAAAGTGTGCATTGGTACCGATAGCCAGGTTAAGGGTAAAGAAACGGAATTCGCAACGGTGATCGTGTTCATTCGAAAAGGAAAGGGTGGTTTTATGTATATACACAACGAAACTACCCAACAAAAGATGGGCATTAAACAACGTATGTTGATGGAGGTTTCAAAAAGTATTGAGATAGCGTATTCTTTGTGTCGCCTGTTTACTATTTACAATGTCGACATGGAGGTGCATGCAGATATCAATACCAACCCCAACTTTAAAAGTAACGATGCGTTGAAAGAAGCCATGGGCTATATTATGGGGATGGGTTTTGTATTTAAAGCCAAACCACACGCTTTTGCCAGCTCAAGCTGCGCAAATAAGGTAGTTCAGTAAATACACTTATCCGGGGGGTAAAACCTCCGGGTAAGTTTTAAAATAATTTGTCACCGCTTTTTAAGCAATAAATAACTAGTCATGAAAAAGGTATTAGGTCTCAGTAATTATTCAAAATCTGAAACGGTACGGAGGCGCTGTAGTCATCTTCCGGCCGAATTACCTGATGATAAAATATTACTGAAATGGCTAAAATGCAAAGGAGTCAAAGAGAACAAGCGCTTTTACTAAAACAGGAAAGCGAACAAAAAATTGAGGAAGTATTACGCTTTTCAAAAAAGCGATTTAAAAGGTTTGAGGAGATCATAGAGCAATTATACGCAGGTGAAAATTTAAGCCGGTTTTCCAGTTCAGACGAGAGGATCACAAAGATCAGTGACTGTTTCAACAGGCTGTCAACCAGAAAACAGGAGCCGGACAAAAAGTTATTGAAAGAGGGGCTGAAATACCTTGATCAGTATTCTGATCTGGTTTCCGGTGCAGACTCCATACAGGCTGTATATAATATGGTTCAGTTCAGAACCTGGTGGATCAATGATCTTTTTGAATGGAAGCCCAGATCAAAGCAAACAGTACAACAGGTTAAGGAGTTGGCGGCTTATTTGTTTTGCAGGTATAAAGTTCCTGATTTTCTGTATCAAAGCTTTTATTCATCGAATTTGTTGCATATTGAATGGTTTATTCATCTTGGAACAGGTAGAAGAGTAAAAGACCTGAATAAGATGCCGATCCCGTTCACGCAAAAAATGGGGCACTACTTTTTACAGGCTCCATCGCGGTTAACAGTACCTGAAGCCCTACGTTTTGCTCAGGTGCGCGGCCTCGGCGGAGATGAAAGGATCGCCGATAGAATTGCCTTATCCTGGATAGGTAGCAAGTCTTACGAAGATGAGGATTTTTGGGAGCGATTCATTCAGATACTCGTAACCGGCGGAATGTTCAATCATTCAAAAACAGGAGAGTTGATAGATTATGTGAGAGAAATGAAAAGAGCGAATCGCGGGTACAGTCTTAAAGGAAGAACATTACAGTCGCTGCTGAAACAAAGCGATGAATGGCATAAACGTTCTTCGTACTCCGGCGGTTTACAATATTGGCGGCCATGTGGAATTGAAGGGTACAGATTTGAGCGGGAAGATGGGGACATTATAGTAGAGGAACTGATATCCACAAAGGAATTGATGAATGAAGGAAGAGTAATGAGACATTGTGTGGCTTCTTATGCTTATTTGTGTTTAAAAGGCAGAACGGCTATTTATTCATTCAGAAAATACGCTCACGGGATACAGGAAGTGTTGGCTACTATTGAAATTAATATTGCTGCGCAAAAGATTGTGCAGGCAAAAGGAAAGATGAATAAGCCTGTATCAAACGAGGTAAGACGTTGCATGGAGAAATGGGCTGCAAAGCGGCAATTATCAATAGGCGCTTACCTGTAAGAAAATTGTATAAAAGATATTTTTCTTATTGTAGAATAAGAAGGCAAAAGCTTCCTTAACCGGAAGACCGGCATATCACCGATCGAAAACAACCGTGGTTGGTGTTTCAAAGAACACTACAGTGCAGACGTAGTAACTATCTGTATGCTGTGGTAAGATCGTAATATGCCGGCAAATCGTGTAGGTCAGGGGTTCGAATCCCCTTCCCGCTTGTAAACGGGGTAGTTCAGCGGTAGAACGGCACATTTAAACATGCGGGTTCGAGTCCCACATCCTTAAAGAAGGATTAGCGTAACTGGTAACGCAAAGCACTCTTAATGCTTGGATTTGAGGAAGTACACCGCTTCCAAAAAAATGGTGAATGCAACATAAAGCCGGGTTATTGACCCGCGGTTCCGCCCATTGGCGTGATCGCAGTCTGGTAAATGCCCTGCAGGCAGTCAGGAGCCAATGCGGCTTATGCCACTTCTTTCAAAGAAATATTGTGTTGAAGATGCTACAGCAAATACTTCAATGAAGAACTGGTATAACGAACATCAGTAAATATTGCTTCCGCAATTACGGGATGGAAAATAATACCGGCTTTATTTTAATAACCCTTAAAAAAAGTACCAATGAAAAATATTCAAGTAAACGCCTACGAGGTGGCCCTTGTATTTAAAAAAGGCGTATACCAGCGAATGCTGAAAGAAGGAAATTACTGGTTCTGGAAAAATGAAACAGTAAATAAATACAACATTACCCAGCCATTCGTGGCGCCAGTTGAACTGAACATCCTGTTGCAGGATGCGGTGTTGGCAGATGCACTGTACGTAGTGGATGTAAAAGATAATGAGATCGTATTGCATTATGAGAACGGTTTGCTGAAACAGGTGCTTACCGCCGGCCGTTACACTTTCTGGAAGAGTGTGATACAACGAGATTTTGTTCGTGCCGATATCGGTAAAGTGGAGATCACCGAAAACATCGACCGTTCCACTTTGCAGAATAAACTGGTAGCTCCTTACGTGCGCACCTTCATCGTTGAAAGCCATGAACAGGGTGTTTTGTATATAGACGGAAAGTTTGTGCAGACACTTGAGGCAGGTGTATACAACTGGTGGAAGAACGGGATTTCGATACAGGTGAATAAACTGGATATGCGTCAGCAGCAGGCGGAGATCAATGGACAGGAGATCCTGACAAAAGATAAAGCTGCACTGCGCATCAATGCCTGGGCGCAGTATAAAGTGAAGGATATTGAAAAAGCGGTGCTGCAGAATAAAGAATTCAGTTACCAGCTTTATGTGGTGTTTCAGCTGGCGCTGCGTGAATACATAGGTGGATTGCCATTTGATGAGTTGCTTGAAAAAAAAGAAAGCATCACCACATTCATCCTGGAAGCTGTTAAAGAGAATGCCGAAGCGCTGGGTGTTGAAGTGAATGGTTTTGGGATCCGGGATATTATTCTGCCGGGTGATGTGAAGGAGATCATGAACCAGGTGTTGATCGCTGAAAAGAAGGCACAGGCGAACATCATTATGCGTCGTGAAGAAACTGCCAGCACCCGCAGCCTGTTGAATACCGCCAAACTGATGGAAGAAAATGCTATGCTGTGGAAACTGAAGGAAATGGAATATGTGGAAAAAATAGCAGACAAGGTCAGCAATATCAGTGTTAACGGCAATGGCGTATTGCTCGATCAGTTGAAGCAGATCCTGGTATCACAGAAATGACCAGCCTTTCAGTAAAGGTTGCGAAATATGACCTGTAACCGCCGGAACGGTCAGGTAATTGTAAGTTGTATAGCCTTGAGAATGTAAGCGGTCCCGCTTCGGGCGGGACTGCTTTTATCACCAGCATTCGGTTACACCATTGTTAGAACCTTTAAAAGAATTATGTATGATGACCGAAGTGATCAACACCATTGAAACAGAGCTCAATCAAACCTTTGATGAATTATTCAAATGGTTTAATATTGACTATGAGTTACTGAGTTACACACCCGATAACAAGGGATGGAACATTCGCAAAATACTGGAACATATATCGCTGACTAACCATTATTTACTCATGCTCATAAGCAAGGGCGCAAGAAAAGCCCTTGAAAGATCGAAAAAAGAAGATTTTATGGGCAGTCTGGCAAATTATGATCTTGATTGGGAACGTTTAAAAGTGATCGGTAAGCACAAATCGTTCGAATGGAGCCGGCCCGGCCATACGGAGCCGCGGGGCAAAATACGCGTGGCGGAAATACGGCAGGAGCTGGAACAACAATTGAAGCAATGTCACACGCACCTGCTGGCTTTACAGCGCGGTGAAGGTGTTCTGTACAAAACAATGATGAGTGTAAATAATTTAGGTAAAATAGACGTTTACCATTATATATACTTTCTCATTCAACATGCTAAAAGACATATCACCCAAATGGAGCGTGTTGAAACCGAATTCAATCTTGGCGTTAGCTAAGTAAAAAGCAAATTATGGCGAAATTAAAGATATCAGGAAAAGAATTAAGGGCTATCGGTTATCCGGAAGGACCAGTGATAAGCATAGCCATGAATGTAATGGAGAAGAATTACAAGCATGAGAAAAAGGAGGATGTGATGGATCTATTGAGAAAAATTTTGAGTGCTCCGGTGGAGTATGAAAATGATGCGGTATTGGGTTTAATAGCTCAGCAACTTATACCAAAGAAAGAGGATGAACCTGGTGAATTGATTGATTTGAATAAAACAGGGATTCCATTTAACGTATTTGGTGGAGAGAATATTGAAGAAGGCGCCATGCACCAGATGCAGCAGGCAGCCCGTTTACCAATAAGTGTAGCCGGCGCCCTGATGCCCGACGCACATGCCGGCTATGGATTGCCTATAGGCGGTGTGCTGGCAACGGAAAATGCGGTGATCCCCTACGGGGTAGGCGTTGATATCGGTTGCCGAATGTGTTTGAGCGTTTTTCCCATTAACCCAAAACAACTGGTGCAACGGGAACATTTGTTTACCCGTGAATTGAATGAAGCAACCTTGTTTGGTAGCGGGAAAGTATTTGATGACCCTGTTGATCATGAAGTGATGGAGCGGAAAGAGTTTGATGAATTGCCATTGCTGAAGGAATTGCAGACAAGGGCCTGGAAACAACTGGGGTCGAGCGGATCGGGAAACCACTTCGCGGAGTTCGGGTTGGTTGAAATAACCGAAAAAGATGCCATCCTGGGTATTGATGCAGGGTTGTACGTTGGATTATTAACGCATTCCGGTTCAAGGGCATTGGGTGCGAATATCGCCAATTACTATACCAGAATAGCAAGAGAGAAAAGATGGCTGCCAGGTGACGCCGCTAACCTTGCCTGGTTACAGTTAGATGAAACCGAAGGTATCGAGTACTGGATGGCAATGAACCTGGCCGGTGATTACGCATCTGCATGCCATCATGTAATTCATGCAAAGCTTGCAAAGGCAATAGGTGAACAACCATTGACAATGGTAGAAAACCACCACAATTTTGCGTGGAAGGAAATGATGGTTGGTGATGACGGAAAGATGAAGGAATTGATCGTACATCGTAAAGGGGCAACCCCTGCGGGTAAGGATGTATTGGGTATTATTCCCGGTTCAATGACCGCTCCCGGATTTATAGTAAAAGGAAAAGGGCTGGCCGCTTCGGTTTCTTCTGCATCGCATGGCGCCGGAAGAAAAATGAGCCGTAGCAAAGCCCTGAATTCAATAACAAATAAAGAGTTGAAAGAGCAGTTGCAACGCTTTGGAGTGAAATTGCTGGGTGGCGGCCTCGATGAAGCGCCGCATGCCTATAAGGATATTGAAATGGTGATGAAAAGCCAATCGGCCCTTGTAGACATCGTTGGTAAGTTTATGCCTAAAATTGTAAAAATGGATGGTACCGAACCAAAGAAATGGAAAGTTAAGAACCAGTTGGACGGTGAATAAATGATATATGTCGTTCCGCCAGTGTCGGGACGGCATAGTCATTTAGTTCATTGCGTAGCTGATATTTTTTCGAACAAATAAGAAAGCGGGCTTTGCTCCAGTATTATACGGTGCGATTGCCCGCTTTCTTCTTTCCATTTAACCAGCCTGATGTTATCTCCCTCGATCTCTATTCCGGTAATATCCCCATCTATGAAGCAACAACAACCACTATTGAAGTAAGAGGGAATGACCATGGTTTTATGAAATTGCTTTCCCGCATACTCTGCTTTTCTTTTCTCCAGTTCCGCCTCTATGTCCCGTATGGCAGCAGCGTCTTGTTTTGCTCTTGCTTTTTCAAGTTGTTTGTTGAGCCGCTCAATATGATCGAGAGAGGCGAATACGGGTTTATGTGTGTGGCCTGAAATGAACAGCAGGTCTTTTTGCGTGGCGCTCCATTCGTACATCATGATATTATGTTTATCAACCAGCTCGAACGAATCGGAAGTTGAGTTGATGCTTATTTCGAGGAAACGTTGCAGGGGTGTCCATATGGCAGCAACAAACCAGGTGCTGAAAGCGTTGCCATCGCTTTTTTGATCACCCTGGTGTCCATGTGTACAAAAGATGGAATATTCGCGGTTATTGTATGTGGTGGTAAGTATGAGCCCCTCGTATATTTTTAGCTTATCGCCAAAAACGGGTTTGAGATAACGCATGCGGGGAAAATCGTATTTCCATTCCAGGTCGTGGTTGCCAAACACACGATAGTAACGGTTGTCCTGCCAAAAGCGAAGTTCTTCCTGAAATTCGGCTTTGTTCTTTTCCATAACAATCTCGGGTTTGTTCTCCCAAAGCTCTTCGCAATCGCCGAGGTTAATTAAGTAGAACCCGTTCTTAAAATAATAGTCGAGGGCGTTCAGGTAATTTTTTTCAGCAGGGCGAAAATCATCAGCCAGGTCGCGGGCGCCTTTATGTGCATCGGAAAAGATGATGAATTTGCCGGTATTCAGGTCGAACGGCACCCTGATGCCATAGGTTTCTTTTGTATGCTGAATGTTGTTAAGCAATGCTGTTAAGGAGGCGAATACCTTGTCTTTTTCAGGCGAAGAGGATAAGCGCTCAGCCAGCCTGGTAACGGGTCGTTTAAATAGGCGTTGCAACAATTTTTTCATAGTCGAAAAAAACAGGTTTTTCAATTCCCTGAAATTTATTACTTTAGTAAGATAGCAATTCACAGTCATTTAAAGATCAATACGGTTCCGCTGTATGCCTGGCATAAAGATCATGCCGGGTTCTCTCCTGAATCCCTGCCCAACTATTTCAAACAGGCAGTCTGCTCAAAATAATAAAGATTGCCTGCGAACAAAATACACGCTTCCATGAAACAACTATCGTTTGCGCCTCCCGCAAATTTGCAACGCTGGTTTTGGGTATTACTGGCCGTTAACTGCCTGTTTATTATTGCTTCAAAATGGTATATGCAGCCGCTGTCGACAGATGAAATAGTTCGTTTTGAACTGGCTAAGGACCTGGCGGTGGCTGAAAGGATCGTTCAGTATTGGGAAACTTATGGCAAACTCAACCATGCCATAATTGGCATTTACCTCGATTTTGTATTTATAGTTTTTTATACCTCCGGGATGCTCGTGGCCAGTTTGTATTTTGGCCGTTTAAGCGGCCATGAAATACTGATGCGTACCGGCCGTTTTGTGGCTTACCTGTTAATTGTAGCCGGCATCTGTGATGTAATAGAGAATATTGCCATGCTGAAAAGCCTGCAGGGCACACCTACCCGGTGGTCGGTGTTACTGGCGTACGATATGGCCACCACCAAATTTTCGATAGTGATATTATCGGCACTGTTTATAGCAGTGTGCCTGGTGTTCAGGTTGCTGAGGAAGATTGTATTGTGAGGTACGTTTATACTTTTATATAGATCTTCTTCTTATCCATTACATAAACGATCAGCCAGTAAAAGGCGATCATGCAGATGGCATAAAGCAACGAGCCGTTTTTCAGGTTGTCTGAAACAGGCCTGCATACATGCTGGTAAAACCAGGGCAGCGCGCTGGTATACACTTTTTTCCCTTCTTCATTTGTATGATCGACCCAACGGAAAAGCGCAATAATGCGGGGTAAAAAGCCGCTGAGAAAGAATATGAACAGGGCGTTCTTGCCAAACACATCGAAAAAGCGGCTCCATGCGCCTTTGGCTTCTCTGAACTCAATCAAGAAAATGCAGAATGAAAGCACCAGTATGGCGAGGCCGGTTGTATAAAGTACATAAGAGCTCGTCCATATTTTTTTGTTGATGGGGAATACCATATCCCAGGCATAGCCGGTAAAGACGAGGATGCAGCCGGCTATCAGCAAATGCGCCAGCATTTCGAAATTCTTTCCTTTTTGTTGAATATACAAGCCAACGAAATAGCCAAAGATCACCTGTACAATGGAAGTGAGCGTGCTGCTGATACCTTCCGGATCGAATGCCACTCCTTCGCCATGGTACATATGCGATTCACCCAGTATGGCTTTGTCGATAGGTACGCCAAAATATCCGTTCAGGCTATACGGGTCGGCGGGGTTGCCGAGGAACAGGCAAAGCATCCAGTAGGCCAGTAATAGCACAACGGCGGTAACAAATGCGCCGCGGATCTTAAAAAAGTAAATAATAAGTGAAGCAAATAAATAACAGAGTGCAATACGCTGCAATACCCCTAAGATGCGAATACCGATAATAGTACCGTTTGCACCGGCATACTCCCAGGCTTTGAATACCAGTTGGTCGTTATCCCACCTTACGAACGGCGACCAGTTAAGAAAAAAGCCTATAAGGAAGATAAGAAAAGAGCGGGTGAACACCTTTTTGAGAAAGGCGGAAGTACCTGCTGCTTCAAGCCGCGGCATAACAAATGATAACGCATTGCCTACAGCAAACAGGAAAAAAGGAAAAACAAGGTCGGTAGGGGTACAACCATGCCAGGGTGCGTGGGCAAGTGGTGCATACAAATTCGACCAGCTTCCGGGATTATTTACCAGTATCATTAAAGCAACTGTAGCGCCCCGGAATACATCGAGGGAATAGAAGCGTTTTTGCAAAATGTTACATTTAAAATGAAAGATAAGGAACCGGTAAACAGGAAACAAGATATTGGGCACGAAGCTGGCGCTAACAAATAACGGATAGAAAATGCGTTTTTTTGCGAACAGGCGGTAGCTTATAGCCGCAAACAATATTTATTAATTCGTATGCGTTTTTGCCATGAATTTTAAATCAGGTGAATGTTCAGCGTTTAGCAGGTTTTACATAGATAATAATATTCCCTGTAACGGTTGCAGGATAGGGGTTTCTGAATTTCTTCCGTTTATAGTGCGGCATTTTTGAAGCAACAAATAATACCCATGTTTTAAAGCATATGGAGGGTTTATTATTGAAATGTTTATTTACCTTGCGGCATTCGCCTGGAAGGTGTTAAATGAGTGGGTGCGTTCTTATTTAATGTGTATTTTAAATTATTGATAAGTAGTTGGGACTGAGAAATTGGTATTTTTAGTTGAAAAATAAGCGGTTAAGATTTTTTGCACATGTTTATACACATTAAAAAACACCTATATTTGCACGCGTTCAGGTAGCGTTTTGCAGGCTTTTGCCGATGGAAGTACCGAAGGGTTAAAACTTCTATGCTTTAGAATAAAAACATGGAAAGAATTCCTGTGGAAGAGCTAACAGTTACACTAAATATATTTCATAGTGGAAGGGTATAAGGAGTACTTCATTGAAGTGGCTCACTTATGCCCTTTTATTATTGTGCCTGGTAGAATAGTTGGTAAGTAAAATGATGCCTTAACTTGTTAAAAAACAATCGGTTGCAGGGAAAAAGCTGTGACTGACGAGGCGAAGCTCTGCCTTGTTTCGACCTGATTTCACCAGCGTTTTTGTTAATAATTAATACAGTTTTGGGGGGTTATTTGTTTTACCCGGCATTATTTTTTCGGTATGCCTGCACCAACTTCAAAAAAATGGTTTGCTGTTTATACCCGGCCCCGCTGGGAAAAGAAGGTGTATAAACTACTGGAAGATAAAGGCATTGAATGTTATTGTCCGCTCAACAAAGTGCATCGCAAATGGAGCGACCGGATAAAGATCGTAGATGAGCCGCTTTTTAAATCCTATGTATTTGTAAAAGTGAATGAGGAGGAAAAAACAGCTGTTCGAATGACCCAGGGGGTGGTGAACTTCATTTACTGGTTAGGGAAGCCTGCGGTTATTAAAGAGAAAGAAATTGTCACCATTAAAAAGTTCCTGAATGATCATCACGATGTGGAAGTGCGGCCGGTTGATATTAAAGCGGGTAAAAAGGTGATGGTGCAAAGCGGCATATTGATGGGGAAGGAAGGGACGGTGAAGAAGGTATTGCACAAGAAGGTGGAAGTAGTTATTGAAAGTATCGGGTTTGTTCTTTCGGCGTATATTGATAAAACGAAAATTATAGTGCTGGAAAAATAAACCCAGGGCGATTACAATCATTTGAGTAAATGACTGATTCTATTGATAAACCTAAAATTGCAATCATTGAAACATAGTTCTTTGCAGATCCTTAACTACAGCAAACAACATTTATTTGTTGTGGTTATCGCTTTGTTGATCATTTTCATGAGCACCTCCTGTGGTAATGTAAAGAACTTTCAGTATCTACAGGGAATTGATACCACCCGGTTGGAAAAGTACAAAACACCTGAAGCCGTGGTACAAAAAGGTGATTTATTGGGAATCACCGTTTATAGCGACGATCCCATGGCCACCGCTGCAGTAACCCGCCAGGTAGGCGCAGCTTTGCCCCTTTCACTTGAAGGTGTTGGAACCAGTTCACAAACTACAGCAGCAACCGGTTATCTGGTAAATCAGCAGGGGGATCTGCAATTATATAAGATCGGTACTATTCATGCTGAAGGGCTTACAAAAGAGCAGTTGGCCGATACGCTTGAATATTTATATATGAAAAATGACCTGCTAAAAAACCCGTATGTGGAGGTTCGCTTTTTAAACTATAAGGTTACAGTACTGGGAGAAGTAAACAGGCCTGGCCCAATTACCGTTCCCACGAATAGCCTGAATGCTTTTGAAGCGGTTGGCCTTGCCGGCGATATATCTGCATATGGGCGTAGGGATAATGTTTTGATCATACGGGAAACAAATGGAACCCGCCAGTTTGGAAGATTAAATCTGAAAGACCCGAATGTATTTCAGTCGCCTTTCTATTACTTGCAGCAAAATGATATGGTATTTGTTGATGTGGCAAAGAACAAAAGTTATATTAATAACCAGAGTACTTTTCAATACATATCCATCGGTGCAAGTTTAACTTCCATAGTGGCTGTCATAATTACCCTAATAAGAAGGAATTAATTATATGTCTGATCAACCAGTATCAACCCAAAAATTGAAGTTAAATTTAAGTCCGAAAGACATAATCTTTCGGTACATAAAATATCTTCCCTGGGTAATTATATCAATATCAATTGCATTATTGGGGGCGTATGTAAAATTGCGCTACTCAACACCTATATATAACGTAGCCGGAAAATTACTGGTATCGAATAACACCATGAATGGAGGAGGTGGCGATAAGTTCGATGATATCTTTATGATGCAACGGACCGATAAGTTAGGGGATGAAATCGAGGTCATCAAGTCCCGGAATATGGCAGCTCGTGTTGCCCGATCGCTACATATGCAGAAGCAGATGTATAATAAGGGAAAAATCCGTTCTACGGTGCTGCATTCTTCTGACGAGCCGTTTAATTTTGAAATACAATCGATTGGGGACTCTGCAGCCGGTTTTAGCTTATTGGTCACTTTAATTAATGACAACCAGTTTAAGTTAAATGAGCAGCCACAAATTTACTATTTCAATCAAACAATCAGTTTGCCTGATGTTTCATTTAAAATAACTTTCAATGGAAGAGACAGACGTACATATGCCAGTAATGACTTTATAGTTTCCTGGCAGCCAATAGAAAATATTGCAGGGGCATTAAGTAGTTCCATAAATGTTTCAAGGATAAATGATGTTACTAATGTCCTGAACATAGCCTACCAAATAGAAAATACAAAGTTGGGGGTTGATATTGTAAACCAATACATGAAAGAATATCAACAGGCCAGTCTGGAAGATAAAAAGCAGATTGCTGCTCAAACGCTTTCATTTATTGATGAACAGTTAGATACGGTGTTTCATGAGTTGGGAGGCGTAGAGAAAAATTTGCAAAGGTACAGGGAGAAGAACCGGGTATTTAGGCCTGAAATGCAGGCGGACCTGTCATTAGGGGAGTATTCCCAGGCGAACAACGAACGAAGCAAGTTGCAGGTAAAAATAAAAGTGATAGATAATCTTATAAGCTATCTTTCCAATCCAGACAACAAATTTAAGATAATACCTTCTGTATTAGGGGTTGAAGACCCTACGCTTTTGCAGGAGGTTTCTGCCTACAACAAACTCCAGCTAGAGAGGGAGACTGCACTTAAAAATGCGGCGCCAAATAACCCTAATGTTTTGATGAGAGAAGCGGGTATCGACAAGTTTCGAACCGATATGATAGAAACATTAAAAAACGTTCGGCAGACACAAACGCTTACATTGGAACAATTAGCTGGAAAAAGTCAGGAGACAAACAGGTTAATATCGGCTATTCCTAGTAAGGAAAAGCAAATGCTGGAAGTAACCCGCCAACAGAATATTTTACAGGAGTTATATCAGTACCTTTTGCAAAAGAAACTGGAAACAGCCATAGCATCTGCATCTACTATTTCCAATATTAAAGTATTAGAACCTGCCATGCAGACAGGCGGTCCTGTAAGTCCCAACAGAAAGGGTCTGTATATGATTGCAGTGTTTATAGGTCTTGCAATACCAGTTGGAATCGTTTTTCTTATTGAGTTTTTGAATGATAAAGTGAAGAGTAAAAGTGATATTGAGCAGGTCACAGAAGCGCCGATCCTTGGGGAAATAGGCCATGCCGATGAAGGAAATGCCCTGGTAGTAACTAAAAACAACAGAAAGTTTGTCGCAGAACAATTCAGGATCATACGTTCCAACTTGCAGTATGTATTACCCAAAGTTGATAAGCCTGTACTATTGGTGACTTCTTCTTTTAGCGGAGAAGGTAAGTCGTTTGTTAGTACCAATATAGGTTCGGTGATCGCTTTGTCGGGAAAACGTACGGTTATCCTTGAGTTTGATATACGTAAACCAAAAATCATGCAGGGCCTTGGCCTACATGAGCGGAAAGGAATTACGAATTATCTGGTTGGAAGCGTAACCCTGCAGGAAGTGATACATCCTGTACCTAATGTCGAAAACTTGTTTGTGATGCCTTGCGGCCCTGTTCCGCCAAACCCTGCTGAAATGCTGTTGAATGAAAGGGTAGAAAAGATGTTTAACGAGCTCAAAGTGCAATTTGATGCAATTATCATTGACACAGCCCCAGTTGGCCTTGTAAGTGATTCTATAACACTTGCTCGTTTTGCGGATGCCTCAATTTACATTGTTCGCCATGGGTACACAATGAAAAAGCAGATACAGTTAATAGAAGATATATATCAACAGAAGAAACTACCGCATCTTTCTATCATCATCAATGATATCAAAAGCAGTGGCAGCTATGGGGGATACTATGGTTATGGAGGTTATGGCTATGGCTACGGATATGGATATAGTTCCAATGGTGATGGTGGTTACTTTGAAAACGAGAAGCCGAAGAAAAAAGGCTGGCGAAAATGGGTTACAGGATCTGTGAATAAAAAGTAGTCAAATAATCAGGAAAGTTTCTGCAAGTAAAACCTTCAAAAATAATTTTTTAATAAAGATATGTCAGCACTGAGGGATGAATTGATCATTGAACCAGGCAAAACTGAGAAAAACTATTGGTTAGATCTTTGGCGATATCGGGAACTTTTCTACATACTTAGTTGGCGGGATATTAAAGTAAGATATAAACAAACCGTAATTGGCGCGGCCTGGAGTGTTATGCGACCGGTATTGACCATGGCTATTTTTACTTTGGTATTTAATTTTTTCGCAAAAATGCAATCGCCTCCTGGCGTTCCTTATCCGATACTGGTATTTACGGGCCAATTACCGTGGTTATTCTTTTCAAACGCACTCGGAGAATGTAGTAACAGCCTTGTAGGAAATTCCAATCTTATATCCAAAGTATATTTTCCACGTTTGATCATTCCTACAGCATCAGTTATCACCAGTTGTATCGATTTTCTTATTTCATTAGTTTTGCTGTGTGTTCTATTTATAGGATATAAATATGTGCCTGACTGGAAGATCGTTTATTTGCCAATTTTTATTTTGTTGACCTTTGTTGTAAGTATAGGCATTGGATTGTATGTTACTTCATTAAATGTAAAGTATCGGGACTTTCGTTATATAGTTCCATTTGCGCTTCAACTTGGATTGTATATATCACCGGTTGGTTATGATGTAAGTATGGTGCCTGAAAAATACCGTTTATTATACTCATTGAATCCGATGGTTGGCATAATTGAGGGTTTTAGGTGGTGCATCATCGGACATTCCTCAGGATTTAATTTTATTTCTGTAAGTATGTCGGTTTTTGTTTCAATATTTTTTCTTTGGATAGGGATAAGACAATTCCGTAAAATGGAAAAATCTTTTGCCGATATTATATAAAATATATCATGGGTAGAGTTGCAATAAAGGTAGAACGGTTGGGCAAAAAATATGTGATCGGTCACCAGCCAAAAGTTCAAGGTCAGACATTTGGCGAACTGTTAAGTGGAAGCATAAAACGGGCATGGAGCAAGAAAAAGGATTATAATGCTCAAAAAGCCAATCAGGAGGAGTTTTGGGCTGTAAGAGATCTTGACTTTGAAATAAATCAGGGCGATCGTGTAGGAATAATAGGGAGGAATGGGGCAGGTAAAAGTACATTGTTAAAAATATTAAGCCGGATTACCGAACCTTCCGAAGGACGCATAAGAATTAATGGGCGGGTGGCTAGTTTACTGGAAGTTGGCACAGGATTTCATCCGGAATTATCAGGCAGGGAAAATATTTTTTTGAATGGTGCTATTCTTGGGATGAGCAGATCGGAAATCAGGAGCAAGTTTGATGAAATTGTGGCTTTCGCAGAGGTTGAGAAGTTTCTCGATACCCCGGTAAAGCGATATAGCAGCGGTATGTACGTAAGGCTGGCATTTGCTGTGGCCGCTCATTTGGAACCGGAAATTTTGATTGTAGATGAAGTGCTTGCTGTTGGGGATGCACAGTTTCAGAAGAAGTGCCTTGGTAAAATGGAAGATGTAAGTAAAAATGAAGGCAGAACTGTGTTGTTTGTTAGCCATCAAATGGGTACAATTGCTCAATTGTGTGAAAGAGCAATCTTTCTTCAAAAAGGCAAACTGATTACTGATGGCAACACTTTGCAGGTCATTGAAAAATATTTAAGTGGAAACCAGCATACCGAAACGAACAAGTATGTTTGTTCAGAAGAGAACCAATCCCTGGTATTTTTCAAAGAAGTCTCTACTGTGAATGCCAATGGGCAGGGAATCGAAGAATTTGGTTTTAATGAAGAAATTAATGTGATGATAAAAGTGAGATTAAAAAAAGAAATTTCTAATCTAAAAATAGGAATAACACTTCAAAATATGCACGGATATTATGTATCTACTTCTATTTTTGAAGTAGATGAAAAATCCGCATTGCAGAATGACTTCATTAAATTAAAGGTGTCTTTCCCTGCTAATATAATTGCGCCAAATTCATACTA
The DNA here is from genome assembly GCA_966211305.1 of uncultured Niastella sp. Taxonomy (GTDB): domain Bacteria; phylum Bacteroidota; class Bacteroidia; order Chitinophagales; family Chitinophagaceae; genus Niastella. The sequence goes on along the minus strand of CBIHPC010000005.1, from coordinate 67,141 downwards.
TTTTCGATTGGCTGCTTTTACTGATAATGAGGTATACGATGTACAGGAAAACATATGTAGCACTAGGGTAATTGATACGGGAAGTGCATTGTCCAAATATGAAGGAATCAACTATGGCAGCGTAATTTTAAATACATCCTGGATAATAACAAAATAAATGATAAAGAAGCTCATTAAACTTTTTTGCCCTCCCATATTTATTAAGATCTATCAAAGATTGGTAGCGGTTAACGCCAACAATGACAAGAAAGAGAAATTTTATATTCCAGAATCAAAGGATAAACAGGAGTTGGATATTTATTGGACAGAAGACATGGCGTTCCAACTTGAGAATTGGGGTAAAGCGCATACCTGGAATGAGATAGAATGTTTATTAGTTAATTGCTCAGGGAAGGTGATAGATATAGCTTGCGGAACAGGAGTAAACATGGTTGCTATGTCAAGATTTAAGGATCTTGATATTCATGGGTTTGATATTTCGGATTTTCTTATTCAGAAAGCAAAAGAAAAAGGCATTAACCCTGAAAAATTGAAAGTCCTTGATGCAACAAAAACAAGCTACCAGGATCAGGAGTTTGATTACTCATATTCTATAGGGTCTTTAGAGCACTTTACTGAAGAAGGAATTGATGCTTTCTTGAAAGAATGTGCACGGTATACTAAAAAGGCATCATTCCATATGATACCTGTATCTGAGAAAAATCAGAATGAAGGATGGATGAGAACAAACCAGAGCTTTCATAACAACTCTGTGGAGTGGTGGCTTGAAAGGTATAAAAAGTATTTTCCTGATGTGCATGTTATTAATTCAGGATATAACGATCCCGGATTATCAGTTGGTAGGTGGTTCATTTGCATTAAATAACACATATTCAACTTTAGATGTTTCTGAAAAGGATAGCAAGAAGACTCATTAAACGGAAGCGGCCACAACACCCTTCATTTCCACCAAATGTGATTGTTGGAAAAAATACCGAGATTCGCGGTTCAATAGATACCTCGAGAGCTCCCAATTCAAAGCTTATTATTGGAGATGATTGTTTGATTGGTGGAAGTATTTCACTTGAAACAGATAATGCGCATGTTGAAATAGGGAATAATGTATTTATAGGAAATGGAACTATTATTATCTGTTCTAACTCCCTTACTATAGAATCTGATATACTTATTTCTTATGATTGTTTAATTCAGGATAGCGATAATCATAATTTTGACTACGAAATCAGAAAAAAAGATCTATCCGACTGGAAAAAAGGGTATCATGATTGGAGTACCCACCCTTCCTTGCCCATAAAAATCTCATTCGGTTCCTGGATTGGAGCTAAAGTAATAATATTGAAAGGTGTAACAATTGGTGAGAAATCAATAGTAGGTGCAGGAAGTGTTGTTACAAAAAGTGTTGAACCTTTAACTTTAGTTGCTGGAAATCCAGCAAGGGTAATTAGAAAATTGGTTTAAAATTAACTCTTATAAATTATTAAGACTTGTTAGGTTTTATTCGTAAAGTAAAGTGGTTTATTTATCATTATCACAGTATTTCGTTCGGGAAAAAAATTGTATCTCCTAATGCGGTTTGTTTTGATCCGCATGTTTTTTATGGACCCATTACATATAAAACCGATAGTTTAGCTACAAGTAATAATTGTGATTTTATTAAAGAACCTCGTTTCGCAAAGGCATATGCTGCCGCAGCGGCCACCAATCCGTGGCCTGGGTTCACTTTGCAATGGCGTGTTTATATAGTTTGCTGGTTTGCTGATTATGTAAAGAAATTGGAGGGCGACTTTGTAGAGTGTGGCGTAAATACCGGCGCTTACGCACGAGCGGTTATTGAATATATAAATTTCAACAGCCTTGGTAAAACTTTTCATTTATTCGATACATTCTCGGGTCTTGACCCTAAGCAAATTACAGACGCAGAGAAAATGGTAGGAATTGAAGGTTATTTGGATAAATATAAAGATGTATACGAAGAAGTAAAAAGAACTTTCTCTCCTTTTAGGGTAAACATTGTAAAAGGCCTGGTTCCTGAAACACTTAAGTATTGTAATGCAGAAAAGATCTGTTACTTATCAATCGACATGAATGTTGTAGAACCTGAAATTGCCGCAGCAAATTATTTTTGGGATAAAATTGTGTCTGGAGGAGTAATTATACTCGATGATTACGGATTTCCTCAGCATATCGAACAAAAACGCGCTTTTGATGCTTTCGCTCGTGATAAAAATGTAAACATATTATGCTTGCCAACAGCTCAGGGAATTGTCATAAAGCCATAATTGCATAATGAAAGTTCTTATTCTCGGTTCTGAAGGTTTCATTGGAAGTAATGCAGTTTCGTATTTCGTTGAAAAAGGATACGAAATTTACAAAGCTGATATTACATTAAAAGAGGAGCCTCGATATCAGGTTATCAATCCCGAACAACCTGATTTTGCTTCCCTGTTCAAGCTAGCGGCATTTGATGTTTGTATTAACGCAACAGGAGCTGCAAATGTTCAATTTTCATTCAATCATCCTGCTCTTGATTATTCTCTTAATGTTGCCAACGTTTACTTTCTGCTCGATGCATTGCGGCAATACAATCCTAAATGCCGGTTCATCAATTTTTCCAGTGCAGCCGTATATGGCAATCCTGAAAAACTCCCTATAGCAGAAGACGCTAGCTTGCATCCTTTATCACCTTACGGGTGGCATAAATTACACAGTGAGCAAATATGCCTGGAGTTTGCAACTCATTTTGGTATTAAAACTGTTAGCCTGCGGGTTTTCTCTGCATATGGCCAGGGATTAAAAAAGCAGTTGTTTTGGGATGTATATCAGAAAACATTACACGCCGTAGATAACAGTATAGAAGTATTTGGTACAGGTAAAGAGTCCAGGGATTTTATTTATATTCAGGATCTCCTGCATGCCCTTGAATGCGTAATAAAACACGCTGATTTCAAAGGAGAAGCATTGAATGTTGCCAGTGGTCAGGAGATCACGATAGAGGAAGCGATCGGTACCCTGGTTTCACTTCTTGACGAAGGTCTTAAAATAAACTTTACTGGAAAAGAAAAGAAAGGCGACCCTCTTAATTGGAAAGCTGATATAAGTAAATTAAAGATAATGGGTTTCTCACCTACCTATACGCTGATACAAGGTTTAAAAAAGACAATAACATGGATGAAAAAAATAAGTTGAAGGGAGATATTATTTTTTTCAGTCAGTATAAACTGGGTGGGGTACAAAATTATTACCGGACATTAATTGAGAACGATCCAGAAGATTCGTTCAAAAAAAGGTGGATACTTACCCAAAACACAAATGATACGGCAGCATTGCCTCCTTCTCCCTTTAATTTTGTCGGGGAAGTGATATTTAAATATTCTGAACAGAATAAAAGCACATATCAACGTTTGAGGAAGCTCATTTCATCCGGCCCGGGCATTATAATGACTAATTTTCACCTTGAGCTGAATATGTTGACACACGATACAAGTAAAAAAACCATCGTACATGTATGCCATGATGATTTTTTCCTTGATATAGCCCATGGGTATGCTCATGTAATTGATGTATTTGTTGCGCACAACTATACTTATTTTGAAAAGTTACAGGAGTTGCTCCCTGCACGTAAGGCGGATATCTACTATCTGCCATATGGTATAACCCCTTCTCCATATCAACGTAAGGCAAATTTTGCAGGCTCATTAAAGATAATTTTTCTCGCTAGATATGACAAAAAGAAAGGTATATATGATCTCTTCAAAATAGATGACATATTGAAAGAAAAAGGAGTACGGGTATTATGGACATTAGTTGGTGACGGGCCTGAAAAAGAAAGCGTGAAAAAGATGGCAGAAGAGCGCGAAAACTTTACATTGAAAACCTTAAATTATACAGATGCGGTATTTAAAGAAGCATCGGAGAACGACATTTTCATTCTGCCTTCTTACCTCGATGGATTACCTGTAGCATTACTTGAAACAATGAGTACAGGATTAGTGCCTGTCATTTCAGCTTTTAATGAGGGAATAAATCGGGTTGTAAATGAGAATGCAGGATATATAGTACCAGTAGGCGACAATTACGCCTTTGCAGAAAAGATTCTTTATCTCAACGCTAACCGAGAAGAACTTGATTTCAAAGGACGATGCGCAAGAGAGCTTATTCTGAAAGACTATAATGTTGTTGACAGAGCAAAGGATTATTACAACCTGTTTAATAGATATAAAGCGTTGAGGAGAGGGAGCTGGTATAAATTCAGGCTGCATATAAAGAATAGCATGTTTTATTTTGTAAAGCACATGACCGGTAAATATTTGCGAATATGGTTAAAGATGTCGTAAAAGGAGTTAGTGTTATTGTTTGCTGTTATAATAGCGCTAAAAGACTGCCTGAGACCATTGAGCATCTGGCAAAGCAACGAATGCCGGATAACTGTGCTTGGGAGGTAATTATTGTCGATAATGCCTCAACAGATAATACGAAAGAAGTTGCCAGGCAGGAATGGCTGAAGTATAGTTCAACAGCGTCGTTTAATGTTGTACGGGAAGAAAAGCCTGGTTTATCGGCGGCACGTCATAAGGGATATGAGACTGCTAAATATGAGTATTTGTTATATTGTGACGATGATAACTGGTTAAAAGAAAACTATGTAAAGCTAGCATACGAAATAATGGAGGAACGGCCCGAAGTCGCAATCCTTGGTGGTTGTAGTATTGGGGCATTTGAGAGTGAACCGCCGCTTTGGTTTAATAATTATGCTCTGTCTTATGCTGTAGGTAAACCGTACGAATACTCAGGTGATGTTACTTTCGAGGCTAAAAAAATATGGGGTGCCGGTTCTGTGATTAGGAAAAGTGCTCTATCATACCTGCATCAGAATGGATTTAAACAATTGCTTTCTGATCGTATTGGTAATAAAATTATTTCCGGTGGCGATCATGAACTTTGCATTGCGTTCAGATTGGCGGGGTACCGCCTTTACTATGACGATCGTCTTTCGTTGGTTCATTTTATGACTTCTTCGCGATTACAATGGGATTGGTACATAAAATTTTTACGTAGCGCTTCATATACAAGTCTTTTTTTTGATCCTTATTATAAAGCTGCACAACAACCCAAAGGCTTGAAGAACTACCTAAAAGATACCGTTTTTTATGAGTTGTATCTATCCTTTCGGTCCTTGCTGAAAATAAAGCCTTCAATTAAGTTTTTGCTAAGCGTTCCTACACCAGGGGCAAAACAAAGATGGTTCGATACATTTTATGAAAGGAACCGGATATTAGGGTTGTTATCACATTTATTTATTTACAGAAAACTATTGAAAAAAGTTAGATACGCAAATTGGGTTAAAAAAGGAAGTAGTGTAAACCATGTAAAGTCGAAGGAACATTATGTAAGTATAAAAGCAGAGTAGCGTTGCGAATTATTTCTGTAAATGTTAATTTAGGATCTGAGTGTAATTATGAAAGTAGCAATCTTAAGCCGGCCGGGCGCCTGTTTTCCCAATCTTATTTCTTTAGGACTTAGTGATATGTTGCGCCAGTTGGAAGTGGACCATAAAATATTTTATAATAGTATTCCTTTTTTAATGCGATTGTTGCCGTTTAGTGAGCAGCCTAAACGGTGGGCGAACAATTTTCATTTCAGGGTTTATAATAAATGGAAATACCGGAGAGAGGATATTCAATTTTTGAATGAACTTAAAGAGTTTGATCTTATTATTCTTTCCGAGTGCCTGCCAAATGCTTTCTGGAAAAACTATCTGGCCATTGAAACATTAAAGGCAAAGCTGGGGAATAAACCGATTTTCAGTTATACTGACGCATATATAAACAATGCTCCATTACATCAAAAAATGTGGTTCGATGGCGATGATTATGGTGAAGATAGATACAATATAAATCTTTGTCCCTCGCCGGTGACAGAAATCAGAAGCAAGCCGTCAGGAAATTGGAGGGCAATCGGGATCAATATAAGTGTGTCGAAACTTAAACCAATGGTAAAAAAAGAGTTCGTTGCGGTTCTTGATTTTGCACAGACAGGTTATGAAACATACAGGGAGCAACAACTTGCGGTTTTAAGGAAGATTGGAATTAAGGCCATTGTACTTGAAGGGCGATATCCCATTGAAGAAATAAGAAAGATTTATCAGAAGGCGAGTGTTTTTTTTCTGGCATTCCCTGAAACATTTGGTTTGCCTGTAGCAGAATGCCTTGCCAGTGGGTCATATATTTTTACTCCTAACAGCGGCTGGCCCATGGCTTGGCGCTTAGATGAAAAGCCGATGCCCTGGGGGCCAGGGCAGTTGCCGGATTGTTTTAAGGTTTATCAAAATGAGGAAGACCTGGAAAAACAGCTTTTATTGTTGAAGCAACAGTTTGATGGAGAAAAAACTCCATTACAGGTATTTGATACTTTTATGAAGCATTATTCGAATTTCTACTATGGAGATTTGAATGCTCTAAAAGAAGTTCTACTCCAATTCAAGCCATTAAATGAGAAATAAGAAAACAGCTATAATAACGGGTATCTCAGGTCAGGATGGTGCTTATCTTGCTGCGCATCTTTGTAAAAATGGATATACAGTGGTAGGCTTTGTAAGAAGCTATACAAACAGTGATTTAAAAGGGCTTGCATATCTGAATATAAAAGATAATATAATAATTGAAGAGTGCGATCTGTTAGATATATCTCAAATTATAAAATTAATTTACCAGTATCAACCTGCTGAAATTTATAACCTGGCAGCCCAAAGCTCGGTATCATTATCATTCAAACAGCCCATCGGAACTTTTCAGTTTAATACGATTTCGGTATATAATTTACTCGAGGCGATTAAATTGGTGAACAGGAGTATTAAATACTATCAGGCAAGTAGCAGTGAAATGTATGGAAAAGTAAGAGAGTTGCCAATCACGGAAGATAGTATCCTGCATCCGGTTAGCCCCTATGCTATTTCCAAAGCTGCGGCTCATTGGACCTGCATACATTATCGGGAAAGCTATGGTATGTTTGTATGTTGCGGTATACTTTTTAATCATGAGTCTTACCTGAGAAATTCTACCTTCTTTGTAAAAAAAATAATAAAGGAAAGTATAAAAATAAGCAGAGGCGAACAGGATATGCTGCAGGTTGGAAATGTTGATATTAGCCGTGACTTCGGATATGCTCCTTCTTACGTGGAAGGCATGTACCTGATGATGCAAGCAAATGAACCGGCTGACTATATCCTCTGCTCTGGCAGATCAGTAAAGTTGAGATCCATCATTGAACATATATTTCAGCAATTGTCGATCGATAATAGCAAGTACAGCATTTCAAATAATCTTTATCGACCCGTTGATATAGAAGATATATACGGTGATGCATCCAAAGCGAAAATTCGCCTCGGTTGGAATTATTCGATGACAGCAGAAGAAATGCTTGCTGTATTACTTGATGAGGAGCTTAAGAACATGCCAGGTTCCTCATAAGTATTGACGATCTTAGAAATAAATAGTGATAAACCGGATACGAAAGATGAAGAAGATACTATTTATTGCTCCGTTTAAAGGTATTTTTCCTCCCATGAATGGCGGGCAGGTTCGATGTATCAATTTAATGAACCAGCTTGCCAGGCATTTTCAGTTAACGGTGCTTGCACGCCAGGAGAGGGAAAAATTGTTAAAAGCAGTAGAGGAATTTACATATTTGAAAAACGCGACAGTTTTAGATGCCAGTGATTTCCCGCTGAAGAAGGATTTGTTTTCATTATTTCCTGTCCGAGTTGGTACTGCCCTGCGATTTCGATTTTGGAATCGATCATTAAAGGGGCCGGCCGAGGAGAATTTTTTGATAATGTACCCGATATTGATAGAACTACTAAAAAAGGAAAATTTTGATTATATAGTCCTCGAAGATATGGCAATCCTGAATTTGGCAAAAGTAATACGCAAACATCAACCTTCAGCTACTGTCATATACGATGCTTACAATGTAAATACCGTTCTGGCGAAGGCATCTTTAGCTTCAGGGCAAATAAGTAAAAGAGACTATGAGCTTACAAAAACTACCGAACACAATCTGGCAAAGTTTGTAAGTCATGTATTTACCTGCAGCGATTTTGATCTCACGTTGTTAAATCAAATGAATAAGTGGCAATTAAAGGGCATGGTGGTGCCCAATGGAGTAGGAGTTCATCCATTGCCTGCTGGAATGGCGGTACATGAGGAACTCCCTGTAAACGTATTGTTTTGCGGTTCACTTGAGTATGCCCCGAACTTTGAAGGGTTATATTGGTTTTATAAAGAAGTATGGCATATAATTAAGGAGAAACTACCTTACGCAAAATTACTTGTTGTAGGAAGTGGAAAACCAGATGCGCAGCTTAACGAATTAAAAGAAGACGCTTCAGTTTCATTTATAGGAAGAGTTCCTGAGGTAGCGCCTTATTATCATAAATCAGCAGTAAGTGTGGTGCCCTTGTTATCCGGCAGTGGTACACGTTTAAAAGTTTTGGAGGCGATGAGCATGGGTACCCCAATCGTGTCTACCAGCATTGGTTCGGATGGAATTAATTACAAGGCCGGTATCGATCTGATGATCGCTGATGAACCTGCATTATTTGCGCAACATGTAGTTGCGCTGATGCAAAAAAAGGAGAAACGGTTGAGTATTCAGAAAAATGCCCGCCATCTTGTAATTGAGCAATATGACTGGAATAAGGTAGGAAAAGATCTGGCATCAGGGCTTCCCAATTTTTAAAGCATACAGCTTGCAAAAACGACTTCCATTCATACCACAATTAGACAGCTTTCGCTTTTTTGCTGTTTCGTTAGTGATCATTTCCCATTGGGTAGAGGGGAACTTTGTAAACAAAGTTCCAAATGGATTTCTTGGAGTAACTTTTTTTTATGTATTGAGCAGCTTTCTTATAACTACACACCTGCTCTATTACAAGAAGGGTATTCAAAGCAATGAACTAACCAGATCCGGAGCGTTGGGAGCGTTTTATTATAAAAGAACACTGCGAATATTCCCATTATATTTCTTTGTTCTGTTTTTATTGTACTTCACAATCAGAGAAGTATTTAACGGAAAGATAGGGTGGTATCTGGGCTATATTCCTAATTTCCTTCAGTATAAAATCCAGGCATGGACAGGCATGTTATCCCACTTCTGGTCGCTTGGGGTTGAAGAGCAATTTTACATTATATGGCCGCTGCTTATATTATTCCTTCCATGGGAATGGTTTAAATATATTTTTCCGGGTCTCGCCGCAGTAAGTATTATTTGCAAATTCTTTTTCTATTTAAAGACTGATACATTTTTTTCACATTACGACGTATTGCCAATAAGCTGTTTTGATGCATTCGGTATTGGCGCCACATTGGCGTTATTGATATTTGAAAAATCAACTTATTCTGTAATCCCACGTAAAGTTTTTCTCTGGTTGCTTATAGGTGCAATCGTATTGTCGATCTTCTTTTATATAGCCGGCCTGTCATTTATATTTGGCCTAACGGTGGCCATTTGTTCGGCCTTGTTGATTCAGAAAGCATGTGAAGGAATACCGGGCTTGGTTGGAAAGGTGTTGAATTCACCGGTTTTGTTGTATCTGGGTAAAATAAGTTATGGGATCTATGTATACCATAATTTTATGCCGTGGTTATTAAGATGTATTACAGGTAATGAAACAGCTTATCCGCTACATATTAAAGTCTTTTCTTTTGATCAGATGCAGCATCCTTATCTCGCTTTTCTTATCCAGTTTGTAATGTTGATTGTTATTGCAACCGTATCATGGTATTTATTGGAAAAGCCAATAAATACCATGAAAAAATATTCTAAAGTATAATTATGGGAGCCCCGCTGGTAAGTGTTTTAATGACTTCCTATAATCGGGAAAAATATATAGCGCAAGCTATAGAAAGTGTGCTTGCTTCAAATTACGCGAATTTCGAGCTTATCATTACCGACGATCAATCAAAGGACAGGACGGTTGAAATTGCTGGAAAGTATGCGCAAAAGGATAGCAGAGTAAAAGTTTTTATAAACGAAAAAAATCTAGGCGATTATCCTAATAGAAATGAAGCTGCATCGAAAGCAAATGGAAAATATTTAAAGTATGTTGATGCAGACGATTACATATATCCATGGGGGCTGCAATTACTTGTAGCAATGATGGAGCAATTTCCTGAGGCCGGTTGGGGATTGTGCTCGCTGGAACAGTATAGTAAGCAACCATTTCCGATTTTGCTTTCTCCGGCAGAAGCCTACAGGTATCATTATCTGGGCCCGGGCCTTTTTCATAAAGCTCCTTTGTCTTCCATTATAAAAAAGGAGATTTTCGAGCAGGTAGGTGGATTTTCTGAAATCAGAATGGCCGGTGATTTTGAAATGTGGCACCGCCTGGCCCAAAAATTCCCTGCATTACTTATGCCTCATGGTATAGTATGGTATAGAGAACATAATGAACAGGAAATGACCTCTTATTTTAAATTTTTAGGGGTATATGAGCGCATTAAGGTTAAGTATTTAAAGGATGATGCTTGTCCTATTGATATTCAAACCAGGAACGCGCTTTTGAATAGTTATAAGAGCTCACTTCAAAAGCAATTGGTGAAAGACCTTATTAGATTAAGGGTAAATTCTTTCAAACTAAATTTTGATAAACTGAAAGCGTATAAATGAAAGAGCGAATAAAATATTTTCTCAAAAATCCGCTTCAGCTTCCTATTGTTATAATAACAAAACTCCCCTTTTTTAAGTTTATTCGGGATACACAGGATTATCAGAACAGGATAAATTTTGAATGGTGGTTCAAGCAAAAGGTTTTAAATTTTGGGAATAATCGGGCAGCCTATTGGCCGGTACATTGGACCAGCCAGGTGTATGATGTTGAAAACATAATCGTAGGTGTAGATGCATATCCAGGAGTTATGAAAGGTTGTTATATTCAGGGTAAAGGAGGCATAAACATTGGCGACTACACACAAATTGCCCCAAATGTAGTTATAGTAAGTGCTAACCACGATGTATATGATAGCAGGCAACATATTTTAGCCCAGGTAAAAATTGGTAAATATTGCTGGATTGGAGCCGGCGCGAAGATAATGCCGGGTGTTGAGTTGGGCGACTGGACGATAGTTGGCGCCGGCGCGGTAGTAACAAAATCTTTTGCAGAGGGGCATTGTGTAATAGGTGGTGTTCCGGCACAATTGATAAAACTATTGGAAATGGAAAAGTGCATTCCATTTAGAAACAAAATTGAATACCATGGTTATATTAGGGCAGATAAATTCAATGCTTACCGGAAAAAATATTTAAAAATCTGATGTTTGTTATCGTAGACTATGGAGTAGGAAATCTTGCCTCCATACAGAATATGTTAAAAAAAGCCGGTACCGATGCCTTGATCAGCGGTAAGCCCGAAGACATTGCTTCTGCAACAAAATTACTGCTACCGGGCATGGGACATTTTGACAATTGCATGGATCGGTTTACGTCTTCCGGATTGAAACCACTGATAGAAAAAAAAATCTTCGAAGAAAAAATACCGGTATTGGGAATTTGCGTTGGACTGCAAATGTTCATGCGCTCGAGTGAAGAAGGTAAGCTGCCTGGGTTAGGATGGATAAAAGGAGAAACGATCCGGTTCAAATTGGAAAAGATGCGGCAGCCCAATAAGATCCCTAATATGGGATGGTTGGAAATTCAAACAACCCGGCAATCAGCTCTTACAAAAGATCTTACAGATGCCAGGTTTTATTTCGCGCATTCCTACCATGTACAATTAGATGAAACTTCGGCTGAGTTGATTGTGGCTGATTATGGATATCAGTATACCGTAGGAGTTGAAAAAGATAATATAATCGGTGTTCAGTTTCATCCTGAAAAGAGCCATCGATTTGGGATGCAGTTGTTAAAAAATTTTGCTGAAAACTATTGATGCGTATAATTAGAGTAATACCGGTATTATTATTAAAACAGGGAGGTTTAATTAAATCGGTGAAATTTAAAAACCCAACCTACGTAGGTGATCCAATTAACGCGGTAAAGATCTTTAATGAAAAGGAGATCGATGAGATCGTTATCCTCGACATAGATGCTACCAGGGAGAAACGGCCGCCCAATATGCGGCAGATCAAAGAAATTGCCGGAGAAGCATTTATTCCACTTGCTTATGGTGGTGGAATTACCTCAATTGAAGAAATTAAAGAGTTGTTTTATATCGGTGTGGAAAAGGTAATTCTGAATAATAGCGCTGTTCATCGTCCGCAGTTAATAACAGAGGCTGCCAAATTAGTAGGAAGCCAGAGCGTTGTTATTTCAATTGATGTAAAGAAAAACCTGTTTGGGAAATCTAAGGTGTTTACAAAAAATGGAAGTGAAAATACCAACGAAGATCCGGTAACTTTTGCCCGGAAAATGCAGGATGCGGGGGCAGGAGAAATTTTTCTTAATTCCATCGAAAAGGATGGTACCTATGGCGGCTACGATCTTGAATTAGTAAAGAAAGTTAGCAGTGAACTACAAATTCCCTTAATAATCTGTGGCGGGGCCTCATCGATAAACGATTTTAAACTGGCAGTGGAAAACGGTGCATCGGCTGTAGCCGCAGGCAGCCTTTTCGTATTTCAGCGAGCTCACAGGGCTGTGCTTATCAGCTATCCTTCCAGACAAGAGCTCCGTGAAAATTTATTTTCAAAGATTATTTAATAAAAGAAAAATGATTCTCAGTAAAGATGATCCTAAATACAGGCAATGTGCCATAACAGTTATGGACAATATTGCCGATCCGGATATTCGGTTTGACGATAAAGGTATCTGCAACTATTATAATGATTATCAGGAAGTTGCAAAACAAGGTGTGTTTTTAGGAGAAGAAGGAAAAGCAAAACTTGAACACCTGGTTGCAAAGATCAAAGAGGCGGGTCGTGGTAAACAGTATGACTGTTTAATAGGTTTAAGCGGTGGAGTTGATAGTACCTATGTTGCATATCTTGTAAAAAAGCATGGCTTAAGACCATTGGCTGTACACCTGGATAATGGATGGAATTCGGAGCTGGCGGTTAAGAACATTGAGAATATAATTAACAAGCTCAATATTGACCTGTATACATTGGTCATTAATTGGGAAGAGTTTAAAGATATTCAAATCGCCTACCTGCGCGCTTCTGTGGTAGATATAGAGGTGGTTTCGGACCATGCCATTTTTGCCACCATGTATAAGCTGGCGAAAGAAAAGAGTATTTCATATATAATCAGCGGTACCAATATAGTTACCGAACACATTATGCCTCCTGGCTGGTTATACAAGAAAATGGATTTCGCTAATTTAAAAGATATTCATTCTCAATACGGAACGCGTAAACTGGCTACCTATCCTATATTTGATTTTAAGAAGTATGTATATTATTCCGGAATACTAAAATTGACTCCAATTTCAATATTGAATTACATTGATTATAATAAAAAGGAAGTAAAGGAAACTATTACCCGTGAGTTGGGTTGGAGAGATTATGGTGGTAAACATTATGAGTCAATTTTTACTAAGTTTTATCAGGCTTACATTTTGCCATATAAGTTTAAAATCGATAAAAGAAAAGCACACTTATCTACTTTGATCTGTTCAGGACAAATAAAAAGAGAAGACGCGTTGGAGGAGTTGAAGAAGCCTTTATATGTTGAAAGCGAGCTAAAACAGGATAAGGAGTATGTGTTGAAAAAATTGGGGTTGAGCGAAGCTGAGTTTGAAAATATTATGCAAAGCCCGGTAAGAAGACATGAGGAGTTTAATACAGACACTCGTCTTAAGGAAGGCTATATGAAACTATTAAAGAAAACAGAAAAAATAAGGAGGATTCTGAAAAGAAGTTCATAATGACATCAAAGATAAGATTCGGAATTATTGGTTGCGGTCGCATTGCACAGCGGCATGCAGAGCATATTAAAAGCAGGGGGGAATTGGTTGCTGTTTGTGATATTGAAAAGGATAAAGCTGATAAAATGGCCTCCGCTAACGGGGCAAAAGCATATTATTCTGTTGAAGATCTGATTAAAAGCGGTGAAAAAATTGATGTAGTTTCAATATGCTCGCCAAACGGGCTTCATGCAACACATGCCATCAGCGCGCTGAATGCCGGTTATCATGTTCTTTGTGAAAAGCCAATGGCCTTAAGCGTATATGATTGCGGCGAAATGATAAAAGCCGGTGAAAGAACGAATAAACGGCTGTTTGCCATAAAACAAAACCGGTTCAACCCGCCGGTTGAAGCGGTAAAAAAATTGATTGATGAGGGCCGGCTTGGAAAAATATATAGTATTCAGTTGAGCTGTTTCTGGAACCGCAACCCCGACTATTACAAGAATTCATGGAAAGGTACTTTAAAGCTCGATGGAGGCACGTTATATACTCAATTCAGCCATTTTATTGATCTTTTATACTGGTTGATCGGCGATGTGAAACAGGTAAAATCAATAATGGGTAACTATTCTCACCAGGGAATTATAGAATTTGAAGATACCGGCGCGGTTATACTTGAATTTTTTAATGGAGCCATTGGCACCATTAATTACACCGTTAACAGCTATAAAAAGAATATGGAAGGTTCCCTCACCATATTCGGCGAAAAAGGTACAGTAAAAATAGGTGGTCAATACCTGAATGAACTGGAGTACCAGGAAATAGAAGGTTATAAAATTGAAAATTTGCCCGAGGGTAACAAAGCCAATAACTATGGCGCTTACCAGGGTTCTATGAGTAATCACGACAAAGTATATGACAACCTCATAGAAGTATTGCAGAACAATGGGGCCATTTCAACAAGTTCTTTCGAAGGGTTGAAAACGGTAGAGATTATTGAAAAAATTTATCGCGAAGCTATACGCTTATGAACAAGCCAATCCTGTTATCAACACAAATTAAAAATGACGTAGTATTTGGTGTAGATGTTAAAGTGGTACAACCGGTAAACCTGTATGGTTGTACAATCGGCGACCGCTGTTTTATTGGTCCCTTCGTCGAAATACAGAAAGACACTACTATTGGGGCACGCACACGTGTACAAAGCCATACATTTATTTGTGAGCTGGTAACCATCGGAAATGATTGTTTTATTGGTCATGGAGTAATGTTTATTAACGACCTGTTTGCCTCGGGTGGCCCGGCAGGCGGCGATAAAACAAAATGGAAGTATACGCATATTGGCAATGGCGTATCAATCGGATCAAACGCTACAATATTGCCTGTATCAATTTGTGATGGCGTTGTAATCGGCGCTGGCGCCGTTGTTTCAAAGAATATTACGCAAAAGGGCATTTATGCCGGTAACCCGGCCAAACTTATTCGACCTCTTTAAATCAGTTTATCAGTCATCATGCAAATACCTTTCGTAGATCTGAAAGCTCAATACAAAAGCATACAATCGGACATAGATACCGCTATAGCGTCTGTAATAAATGAAACAGCATTTATAGGTGGAAAATACGTAAAAGCATTTGAAGAGCAGTTTGCTTCATTATATGGTGTAAAAAATGTTATCTCCTGCGCCAATGGAACAGATTCATTATTCATAATTATGAAAATGTTGGGCGTTGGAGAAGGTGATGAAGTAATTACAGCCGCCAATAGCTGGATCTCAAGTTCTGAAACTATAACCCAGGCTGGTGCAAAACCGGTATTTGCAGATGTTCATCCTGAATATTACAGTATGGATGAAACAAAATTGGAGGCGTTGATAACGCCCGCAACCAAGGCGATTTTGGTGGTGCATCTGCAAGGTCAGATGTGCGATATTGAAACTATCAATGAAATTTGTAAAAGGCGTGGTATCTACCTGATAGAAGATTGCGCCCAATCGCATTTTTCAGAATATAAAAGCAAAAGGGCCGGTCTTACCGGTATTGCCGGGTCGTTTAGTTTTTACCCGGGTAAAAATCTTGGTGCGTATGGTGACGCGGGTTGCATTATTACAAATGATGATGCCCTGGCAGAAAAATGCAGGATGTTTGCCAATCATGGTGCCTTGAAAAAGCATCACCACCTGATGGAAGGCATTAACAGCAGGCTCGATGGTTTACAGGCAGCTATTTTATCGGCCAAGCTGCCTTATATATTAAAATGGACCGAGCAAAGAATTGGAGTAGCTTCATGGTATAACAAATACCTGAATAGCATTTCAGAGGTTAAACTTCCGGTAGTAAGGCCGGCATCTGTTCATACCTATCATTTATATGTTATCAGGGCACAAAAACGCGATGAACTGATGAAATACCTTAAAGAGCAAGGTGTTGAAACAGCTATCCATTATCCCACTCCGCTACCTGGTTTACCCGCGTATAAATATCTTAACTATCAAACCTCGGATTATCCGGTTTCAGATAAACTGCAGGGTGAAATACTTTCATTGCCTGTTTACCCCGAAATGACGGAGCAGATGGTTTCACATATTTCAACCTTACTGCGGAAATTTTATGCTCAGTAATAAAACCATTTTGATCCTGTCGCCTCAGGCCTGGGGTCAAATGTTCATTTCCAAACATCATTATGCTGTTGAGCTTGCAAGACGGGGCAATAAAGTATTTTATTTGAACCCACCGGGGGAGGCTCATGTTGATCAAAAGCCGGTTTCTGTAACATCCTTACCTTTTGCGCCGGGGCTTTATCTTGTAACTCACAGGTTGTACTTTCCATACAACCTTAAATTCCATGCTCAGAAGCTTTTCCACTGGCTAATGAAGAGGCAGATAAGAAAGATCAGGAAGGCGATTGGAAGTACGATCGATATTGTTTGGTCTTTCGATCTGAACAATATATATCAACTGGATGAAGTTGGGCAACAATCAATAAAAATCTTCCACCCGGTAGATGAACCGCTGAATGAAACGGCCATACTTGCAGGGGATGGCGCTGATATTTTGTTTTCGGTTACCCGTGAAATTTTGCAGAAATACACGCATTTAAAGCGACCCATGCATTTCATCAATCACGGATTGGCTAATAATTTTCTGGATTCAAAAGGTATTAGCAATGAGCCAAGGAATCCGGCACATGTCGGTTTCTCGGGAAATCTGCTTCGAAAGGATATAGACCGGGACGTTCTTTTGAAAATTGTTCGGGAGAACCCAGATGTCGTTTTTGAATTTTGGGGAAGTTATTCTTCAAAAGACTCGAACATTGGTGGAAACAACGATAATCAAACTGCAGACTTCATATCTTCCCTAAAGGCACTTTCAAATGTAATACTTCACGGCCCTGTTGCAACTGATCAATTGGCAAAAGCAATCCAGTGCATGGATGCTTTTTTGATATGCTACGATGTGAGAAAGGATCAAAGCAAAGGGACGAATTATCATAAAATAATGGAGTACCTGAGCACCGGAAAAGTAATTGTTTCGAATAATGTTACCACCTATCTCGATCAGCATGGTCTTATTCAGATGGTGCAGTCAAGAGAAACAAACGCTGAGTTACCCGGGCTTTTTTCAGGTATAATAAAGAACCTGCAACATTTTAATTCGCCTGAATTGCAACACCAGCGAATTCAGTTTGCAATCAATAACACCTATTCAAAACAATTGGATAGAATTAACAGCATTCTGGAAGCGCAATTTGCCGCGACACCAATTATGGCATCAGGGAAACCGTATATTAGGTGATGAAGAAAGCATTGTATATAGGAATATACACTGAGGGTTCTACCTCCAGAATGCGGGGTGAACAACTGAAGCACCTACTGCCTGGTTGGGATTATGGTTTTATAGATACCGATATACCTTTTCTGCATCAAAACAGGGTTTTTCGATCTATAGGATTTCGTTATCAGATAGGTCCGGTTATAACGTCGGTAAATAAATATATTTTAAAAAACCTTACCCATGAACATTACGATTTAATTTGGGTAGATAAGGCGATTTTTCTGACAAAAAAGACAACAGCCATATTAAAAAAGCGTGCAGGTAAACTCGTCCATTACACTCCTGACATGGCTTATTATAATAACCGGTCGAATCACTTCTTTCGATCTATAGAACATTACGATTACCTCATAACCACAAAGAAAGCGGAGATAGGCGATTATCTGAAATCCGTGGAAAAGGAGAAATTGATCTTAGTAAGTCAGGGATTTGATACAGCTGTTCATATACCTGTTTGTACATTCAAAGAGAAAAAGGATCAGGTTGCTTTTATAGGGCTACGTGAGAAAAGCCGTGAGTTGGTATTGCAGCATCTTATCGATAATAAAATTAAAGTAGTGCTGGCTGGTTATAATTGGGAGCAATTCGTGCAGAGAAACTATAATAACCCATTTTTGGAATATCTGGGAACCGCCTTGTTCGGAAAAGCATATGTTCAGGTTATTTCTTCGAGTTATTTTTCCCTTGGGTTATTATCGAAACATTTTCCCGAACTGCACACTACCCGCACTTTTGAGATCCCGGCTTGCGGAACGGCATTGATAACAGAAGCAAATGAAGAAATGGGAACCTTTTTTACAAATGAAGAAGCCATCTTTTTCTATTCTATGGATGATATTGCAGAAAAGATCAGATTTTATCAGCTTAACCCCGATAAACTGGAAGAGCTCACCGAAAAAGGTTTTAAAAAAGTACATGAGGGTGGGTTTGACTATAAAAGCATCTTAGGAAAAATAGTAAATACGATTTTAAATTAGTTCCGGCCCCGTATAATGGCAGTTTGGGAGATATGATTAAACCAGGCACAGTAGTTATAAGTCCTTCAGGAAATTTTTATGGTAGTGAGCAGGTACTCTATGACTTTCTTTTGAAATCACAAAATGAGTATACGGTATATGTTCCGGGAAAAGGTAGATTTTTACAAAAACTTCGATCGCTTAACAGGCACAACGTAAATGTAATTGGAACTAACATAAAACTTTTTTATTTTAAGTTGTTTTGGCTGTTATGCCTGGGCCGGTATAATAGTGTATACGTTAATGAAGGTGGGCATATCAGATATATTAAAATGCTGGCTCCGTTTTTCAGGAACAAGAAGTTCGTAGTTCATATTCGTATAACTGAAGACACCCTGCCGTCGAGAATTGGCGCATTACCGGGGAATGTAATTTTGATCTGTATCTCACGGTATATTAGAAACCTGATCACCGATACCAGTATAAAAAATATTGAGACCATTTACGACCTGTATGTTTTAGGCAAAACATATGGTATTGGGTCAAAAGCAGATCAAGATAAAAGTAAAATTAAAATAGGTGTTATTGGAAGGGTCACAAACTCAAAAGGATTGAGGGAGATAGTTACATTTTGCGATTATCTTGAGCATAGATCAGTAAAGAATATTGAACTCAACTTTTTTGGAGATGTAGAGAAGGAATTGCCCGATGTGTTGCAATTTTCGATAAAGGCGAATAACTACAAGAATACCATTGTGAAATTTCATGGATTTCAGGAGAACAAGGATGCCATATATACATCTATTGATTTGGTTGTGCACTTAAATAAGCAGGAACCATTGGGAAGAATATTTCTTGAGTCACTTGATTATGGCGTACCTATCATAGGTTTTAATGAAGGAGGCATCGGTGAAATGGCAAAGTTGCTCGACCTGGAAGAATGTATGGTTAAAAATGACGAAAACTGGCCTGACGATCTGTATTGTAAGGTAGTTCATATAAAAGATGAGCTAAACAAGTATTCGGCTGCAAGAAAAAAAATGGACGAATATTTTTCTGCAAACAGTTATTGTGAACAGATAGAGGCAATTATTGCATAGTGGGCCGGGAGAGTAAAAATATTGTAATTATTCATTGTCAGGCGCTGGAAATATTTCCGCCCGTAATTAACTGTATTAACTTTTTATCCAAAGAGATCGGTGAGGAGCGTAGGCTGAATGTTATTACATCTGAACCGGATGCTGTCAGAACGTTATATGCAAATAAGAAGGTTGATATCTTAAGAATTAGCAACAATAAAAAAGTAAAGGGTAGTGTAGGAACATTGATGAGGTTCGCAAACTTTACAATCCGCACTTTATTAAAGCTGATAAGATTAAAACCTGCTGCTATATTGTATTACGAATCCCATTCTGCCTTACCTGTTTTTGTATATAAGCGGTTTTTTAATAAGAATGTCAGGGTATTTATTCATTATCATGAATACATGAGCCCCAACGATTATGCGCAGCCGGGTATGAGGATCATCAGCTTTGCTCATTCAAAGGAAAAATATTTGTTTAAAAAAGCAGAATGGATATCTCACACCAACAATGAGCGCATGGCGCTTTTTTTAAATGATAATCCTTCCATTGATAAAAGTGTGTGCAGGTTAATACCTAATTACCCTTCAAGGGAATGGGCTTTTGTTCAGGATAAAAAGAAATATTTTAATCAGGTATGCAAGTTTGTTTATGTAGGTTCCTTTGGATCTTTTGAAGATCTGTACATAAAAGAATTTTTGACCTGGATAAAACAAAACGCTGGTGCCGTTTTTTTGGATATATATTCATTCAATGTTCCTGCTCATATAGTTGCCTTTATTACCGAATTAGGAGCTCAAAATATTGAACTTAAAGGCGCTGTGAGCTACGAATTACTTCCTTTGGTTTTAAAAGAATATAATGTAGGCGTCATTTTGTATAAAGCCACAACGTTGAACTTTAAACATAATGCACCTAATAAGTTATTCGAATATCAGGGATGCGGTCTTGATGTTTGGTTTCCTGAAGAAATGCTGGGATGTTACGAATATATACATAGCGAAACGTATCCAAAAGTTATAAAGGTTAACTTTAGGGAAATCGACAAATTCGATTATAAATTTGCCATTAATCGGAATGGATTAAAAGAAAGGAGTATCGCTTTTTATTGTGAAGATGTACTGACACCGCTTGCAAAAAAGTTAGTCAATTGCGTCGAAGATGTTTAAGATTTGTTTGCTATTAATTGATGTGATTTGAAAAATTTTAAGACATATTTATATCCTTATCTACAATTGTTCGTATTTGGATTATCGCTGGTAACGGATTGGTATTACGCACTATCGTTAGCTCTTCTGGGAATAGTTCTTATTTTGATGCTTGATAAGTTAGGTAAGGGTGTTGTGTTACGGGAAATAATTGCACTGCATATCTGTTTTATATGCCTTGTTATGCCTGCATTGGGATATGATGTTTATACGATTGAAAACCCTTTGGCAAAGTTATGGCGTCGATATATGCCTATAGCGGAGGATGTTTATTTCTCATTTGCTTTACCGGCAACCGCAGCTTTTGTCATAGCCTTGTGCTGGCCAATGAATAGTGTAAGGTCGGGCGATCATGGTTCGGTTCTAGCTTCGACTATTGACAGGGCTAAGGCCGTTTTGCAAAGACCGGAAATGAAAAATAAAGGTATTTATATAGTAATTATTGGAATTGTAATGCTCTTTTTCTCCTCTTATTTACCTGTTTCTTTTCAGTTTTTTATTCTGTTATTTTATTTTGCAGCATTTGCCGGGATATTATATGTATTTTATCTCCCTGCTTTTAAATACAAGTGGCCTGTCATATTTTTCTTTGCCTTGTTTATATTGATCAATTCTTTAAGGCAGGGGATGTTCACCATTGTGGCCTATAT
Organism: uncultured Niastella sp.; assembly: GCA_966211305.1. Classification (GTDB taxonomy): domain Bacteria; phylum Bacteroidota; class Bacteroidia; order Chitinophagales; family Chitinophagaceae; genus Niastella. The sequence goes on along the minus strand of CBIHPC010000005.1, from coordinate 45,572 downwards.
GGGAATGACAATGTTCTCATTTTTATTTCTGGGTTCAAAAACCAGTCTTTGGAAAAAGGCGCTCATTTTTTTTGCAGCGGGTTTTATTTTGATGATCATTCAGGCGGTGAAACCCGCTTACAGACAATTTGTTTGGAGACAGGGGTATACAGGAAATAAGATGATACTTTTTGCAAATTTGATCTCGGATAAGGTTCAAAAGGGTGAAATGTTTTCCGAGAAAGCATTCTTCCCAATATATTACAGAGCTAACCAGGGATATAATGTTGCGCTGGTAATGAGACGGATTCCAAACATTCAACCTTTTGATAATGGCGGTAATTTAGCAGTTTCGTTTGCCTCTGCCTTTGTGCCGAGATTCTTATGGCCCAATAAACCGGAAGCGGGAGGAAAATTCAATATGAAATTTTATGCCGGCATGAATTTAAAAGGATGGTCAACAAATATTGGACCGTTGGGAGAAGCTTATGGCAGCTTTGGAGTTGAAGGTGGTATTATATATATGTTTTTTCTGGGTGGGTTTATACGATGGGCATATAAACGGGTTTTTGTTATAGGTAACAGAATTCCGTTGATCGTTTTATGGATTCCCGTTCTGTTTTATCAAACCACCTATTCTGCCGAAACAGACACGCTGCAGATTGTGAACTCTATAATGAAATCGGCATTCTTCATTTGGCTGTTATACAAACTGTTTCCGGGATGGTTTGGTGTTGATGTAACGTATATAAGAAGAAAGCCGGTAACGAGGTTAGCTGAATCTGCGGTTTAAAAAGCATTGAATTTAGGGTACTATTATTTTTTCAGTAGAAGAGATTTATGCTAAGAGTAGCAATGATTTTTAGAAAGCCTCAGACTTATTATTTTAGTATTGAAAAGGTTTTTGCATTAATAGAGCCCTTTCTTAAGAATAAAGTTATCTTACAAAAGGCTTTCGTACCACGGCATAAGGTATCTGTATCTACGTTTGTCAAGAACCTGCAGTTCGTATCCAAACTTAAAGCTGATGTTTATCATGTAACAGGTGATATACATTATGCCGTATTCGGGTTATCTGCACGCAAAACGATCCTTACCATTCATGATTGTGTGTTTATGTACCAGGCGCATGGTCTAAAACGCAAGATACTGTACTATCTTTTTTTAAAATGGCCGGTTAAAAGAAGCGCTCTGATCACGACTGTTTCAGAAAAATCGAAGGAAGATATTATTCGTTTTACAGGTTGTTCGTCGGAAAAAGTAGTTGTTATTGCCGATCCTTATGATGAAAGAATAACATTTCAACCCCATCAGTTTCATAAACAGCGGCCGTTAATATTATTTGTGGGAATAACTCCCAATAAGAACCTCTTTCGGGTAATTGAAGCACTGGAAGGTATTTCATGTGAGTTGCATATTATTGGAAAGATACCCGCTGCCGAGCGGGAGCAATTGGAGAAAAAGAAGATAGCTTTTAAAGAATCCTATAATTTAACAGATGAAGAGTTAAGACATGCTTATAAGAATTCTGATATTGTTTTATTCCCTTCTTTGTTTGAAGGGTTCGGGTTGCCAATTATAGAAGCGCAACAAACGGGTAGGCCGGTAATTACTTCAAATCTTAGCCCAATGAAGGATGTTGCCGGAAGCGGAGCATGTTTAATAGATCCCTTTTCTGCAAAATCTATCAGGGATGGAATAATGAACGTAATAGAAGACGGTGAATACCGGGCGCATGTGATAAAACACGGATTGAAAAATGCTGAGCTATACAGGCCTGATCGAATAGCCAATAGTTATTTAGAGTTGTATCAACGCTTCCGGGGTTCTTAATAATTATAAAAAGAAATTAATTCTCCTTTTAGCATGTGTGGTTTAGCAGGTATAATATCCTATTCGGGAAACATTGATCTGCCTGTAACAATCAGGCAAATGACCAATGCAATAGCACACCGCGGGCCCGATGCAGATGGTTTTTTTACTAATGAACGGATTGCGTTGGGACATCGGCGTTTGTCAATTATTGATCTGTCGACAGTCGCTAATCAGCCAATAGCTGATTATACAGGCCGTTACCAGATCATTTTCAATGGCGAGATCTATAATTTCAGGGAAGTAAAACAACAACTGACCGGTTATCCGTTCTCTACAAACAGCGATACCGAGGTATTGCTGGCAGCTTATAGTAAATGGGGACCTGATTGCTTACCGTTATTGAAAGGGATGTTTGCATTTGCTGTTTGGGATACAGATGAGAACGTGATGTTTATTGCAAGGGATCGCATGGGGGTAAAACCTGTTTATTATTTTGTAAATGATGAAATGTTCCTGTTTGCTTCCGAAATAAGGGGCATTCTGGCAAGCGGCTTAGTGAAGAAAAAGGTAAACATCAATGCGCTCCGTGAATTTCTGAGTTATCAGTCAGTAGGCTTTCCTGAGTCGGCCATTGAAAATATAAACCAATTGGAGGCTGGAAGTTATGTTATTATTAAGGATAACAAACACGTAATAAAAAAATATTGGGATTTAGCCGATAAGCCCGCCGTAGATTTTGATTTCAATGATTCGGAACGGGTACGGCAGCATGTTCGGTCCCTGCTCCGTAATTCAGTGGAAAGAAGGTTGGTAAGTGATGTTCCCTTAGGCGCTTTTTTATCGGGGGGCATTGATTCCAGCGCTGTTGTGGGTTTAATGGCCGAAGTGAGCGCAACACCCGTTAATACATTTACGGTTGGATTTGATGAAAGGGAATTTGATGAGTCGGGTTTTGCTAATAACATTGCACAAAAATTCAAAACAAATCATAACCAGGTATTATTAAAACCTGGTGTGTTCCTCGATGAACTTACGAACGCGCTGAATGCGATGGATACACCCAGTGGCGACGGTATAAATACATATGTTGTATCAAAAGCCATTCGGCAAAGCGGTTTAACAGTGGCTTTGTCAGGAGTTGGCGGCGATGAGCTGTTTGCCGGTTATCCTTTCTTTAAGCAATACTTGCAATTAAAAAAATATGGCGCGTTGTGGCGGGGTACCGGTTGGCTCAGGAAAGGCGCCGCACTTGCTTTGGGAAACAGTAGCAAGGCGCTTCGTATGAAGCAGATCCTGAATGCGCCTGATGCATCTATCCGGTATTTTTATCCGGAGTTCAGGCGAATCATTGCACCGGCATTATTGTCATCCCTTACCCATTGGGGGGCAAATGGCTCTACCTTGCTGGAAAAACAACTTGGCATTGTACCGGCTTCACTTGAAAAGTACCCGCTTTTAAGCCAGGTTTCAATTGCTGAGTTCAAAGGGTATACACAGCATACACTATTAAAAGATACTGATCAGTTCAGTATGGCGGTTGCGCTTGAAGTGCGGGAGCCGTTCTTTGATCATGACCTTGTTGAATTTGTATTGGCAATCCCAGATCAGTTGAAATATCCGGAATACGCTAAGAAATTGCTGGTAGAGTCATTGAAGGGATTGTTGCCTGATGAAAATGTGCACCGGAAAAAGCAGGGCTTTTTGTTTCCCTGGAGTGTATGGATGAAAAAAGAACTTCATTCATTTTGTGAAACACACCTTCGGCGTATTGCTCAGCGCGATTTTATAAATGGAAAAAACCTGATGGCCTATTGGCAACGTTTTTTGAAAAACGATGCTTCAGTTCGCTGGATGGAAATATGGCTATTTGTAATACTGGAATACTGGATGGAGAAAAACGGAATTGAGTAGAGAGCAGCATGAATAAAACAATACTTGTATTTTCAGATTGGTTCGAACCTGGTTATAAAGCTGGTGGCCCTATCAGGTCATGTGTACATTTTGTACAACAGATGAAGGAAGGCTACAATATTTATGTTTTTACTACCGACCGAGATTTAAATGAAACATCAGCATATCCAAATGTAAAAGTTGATACATGGCACAAATATGATCAACAGATCAAGGTGTTTTACTGTTCCCCGCAACTGCTTACCTGGGGGCATATTCGTGATCAGGTGAGAAAGATCGGCCCTGATTTCATATACCTGAACAGCATGTATTCACGGTATTTTACCATTTACCCGTTGTTAATGCAACGCCTTGGTTTAATAAACAGTAAAATTGTTTTGGCGCCACGCGGAATGCTTAAGGAAAGCGCCGTTCAGTTTAAATCGTCGAAAAAGAAACTGTTCCTTTCCGCCTTTCGCGGGATCGGGCTGCACAAAATGATCCATTTTCATGCTACCGACAAAACGGAGGAAAGGGATGTACAGAAATATTTTGGCAACAAAGTACAGATAACCCTGGCCTCAAATTTCCCGGGTGTTATAAAGGACTATCCCGGTTGTATCGCTAAAAAGGCACAGGAATTATCAGTGGTTTTTATCGGGCGGTTACATCCCGTTAAGAACCTTGATTATTTATTACTGGCGCTTAAACCGGTGAGCGGGAAGGTTACCCTTACGATTGTTGGCAACGCAGAAGACGAAGCCTATGTAAATCAATGCAAAAATATCATAAGTGGCTTCCCTGCTCAAATTCAGGTGCGTTTTGCTGGGGAAATACCCAACGATCAGGTAGGGGAAATTATAGCACAACACCATATTTTTGCGCTCCCAACGCAGGGCGAGAACTTTGGACATGCGATTTTTGAGGCCCTGGCAGCAGGCAAACCTGTTCTCATTAGCGATCAAACGCCCTGGCGGCAACTTGAAAAGGAAAAAGCGGGATGGGATCTTTCGTTACAACAACGGGATGGGTTCACAAAAGCTTTACAGCAGGCTGTTGTTCTCGATCAGGCTGCATATGAAACATTATCGCGAGGTGCCTGGCAATTTGTACGAAAGTTTGTTCAGGAATCTCAATTGAAAAAAGCATATAATAATTTATTTAGTTAACAATGTATATACTAGGGCTTAATGCTTATCATGCAGACTCATCTGCCGCAATTTTTAAAGATGGAAAAATGATCGCCGCAACGGAAGAAGAAAGATTTCGGCGTCAAAAACATTGGGCTGGTTTCCCATCGCAGGCGGTTCAATTCTGTTTAAAAGAAGCCGGCATTAGCCTTTCACAGGTTGATCATATTGCCATAGGCCGCGATCCGTCGGCCAAAATGAACAAGAAGTTGTTGTTCTTATTAAAAAATCCGGGCGGCGGATTTAATGCTGTGCTCGACCGGTTAAAGAATGCCCTTAAAGTGGCATCACTGGAAGAAGAATTTGTATTTATAGATAAAACCGTAGATAAAGCTGTTATAAAAAATAAAATTCATCAGGTAGAGCACCACCGCAGCCACCTGGCTTCGGCATTTTTTGCTTCTCCCTTTGAAGAATCTGCTTTATTGTCAATCGATGGTTCCGGTGATTTTACTACCACCATGACCGGTGTTGGAAAAGGCAATGAAATTGAAGTTCTTGATTCAGTTGATTTCCCCCATTCGGCCGGTTTGTTTTATACCGCATTCACACAGTTGCTTGGTTTCCCTCATTATGGCGATGAATACAAGGTAATGGGACTGGCGCCTTATGGTGAGCCGAAATATGTGAATAAACTGAAGGATGTATTATTGTTCAACGATAATGGATTATTCTCCCTCGATTTAAAATATTTCAGGTCTGCGAAGAGCGGAATCGTTTCTTATGGCGACGATCATATTCCGGTGGTTGCTCCTTTATACACTGAATTTCTCATTGAAAAGTTCGGTGCGGTAAGAAAAAAAGATGAACCGTTAAGCCAGTATCATAAAGACATGGCGGCATCGGTTCAGCGTGTTACTGAAGAATTGATCTTTCATATTCTCAATCACCTGCAAAAGAAAACGGGTTTAAAGAATATTTGTATTGCCGGTGGTGTTGCCCAGAATTCGGTAGCAAATGGAAAGCTTACCCGGAATACCAGCTTCAAAAATGTATACATTCCCTCGGCCGGTCATGACGCAGGCATTTCAATGGGCGCTGCATTATATGTATATAACCAAACGCTGAAACAACCACGGAAAGAAGCCATATGGTCGGCTTATACAGGTGCGCGGTTTACTAACGAAGAGATTGAACAGTATCTGCAGAGCCGCAAGATCACCTATAAAAGATATAGCGATGAGGAATTGTACGAAAAGGTGTCGGATCAGTTGATCAATGCCGGTGTAGTTGGCTGGTTTAATGGCCGCGCGGAATTCGGGCCACGTGCGCTGGGCGCTCGCTCTATCCTTGCCGATCCCCGCCGTACGGATGCAAAGGACCTGCTGAATGCAAAGATCAAACGCCGGGAGAGTTTCCGTCCGTTTGCTCCTTCTATTTTAAAAGAATACGTAGGCGAATATTTTGAGGTTACCGATGATGTACCCTTTATGGAAAAAGTATTTCCAATCAAAAAGGAAAAACATACACTTATTCCGGCGGTAACCCATGCTGATGGCACCGGCCGTCTACAATCGGTTGACAAGGCTGTAACCCCACGGTATTATCAGCTTATTGAAGCCTTTCGCAGGAAAACCGGTGTTCCTATTTTGCTGAATACATCATTCAACGAAAATGAGCCTATAGTGAATTCACCGCACGATGCATTGGAATGTTACCTCCGTACAAATATGGATATGCTGGTGTTGGAAAACTGTGTTATAACGAGGAACGGATAAGATGAAGATCACCATTATCACCGCCACCTACAATAGCGCTGCAACTGTAAAGGATACACTGGCCTGTATAGCTGAACAGCAATATTCCAATATTGAGCATCTGATCGTAGATGGATTGTCGAAAGACAACACCCTTGAAATAGTTAATGGGTTCGCACATGTTGCCAAAGTGATTTCCGAAAATGATAAAGGCATTTATGACGCCATGAATAAAGGCGTGCAACTGGCTACCGGTGATATTATAGGCATATTGAACTCTGATGATTTTTATACCAATCCATTGGTATTGTCAAAAGTGGCAGCGGCATTTGACAATCCGGCTGTGGATGCCGTTTATGGCGATCTTCAGTATGTGAAGCAGGATAATGTTCAGGTGATTACCCGCACCTGGAGGTCGGGTAACTATAAAAGGAAATTGCTTTATTATGGCTGGATGCCGCCGCATCCGACATTCTTTGTACGGCGGCATGTTTATGATAAATGTGGTTTGTTCAATACCACGCTGCGCTCAGCGGCAGACTATGAACTGATGTTGCGGGTATTGTTGAAACACAATGTACACGCACATTATATACCCGAAGTCCTGGTTAAAATGCGGGCGGGCGGTATGAGCAACGCCTCCGTAAAGAACAGGTTAAGGGCTAATAAAGAAGATGAAATGGCCTGGAAGCTGAATGATTTGAAACCCTATTTTTTTACCACGTGGCTGAAACCGCTGCGTAAAGTTTTACAATTTAACCCGATCAACATATGGCAAAAGTAGCATTGGTTACAGGGGTAACCGGGCAGGATGGTGCATATTTAACCGACCTGTTGTTAAAAAAAGGATACATCGTTCATGGCATCAAACGTAGAAGTTCTTTATTCAATACCGAACGTATCGACCATTTATACCAGGATCCCCATGAGAAAAATGTACGTTTCAAACTGCATTATGGCGATCTTACCGATTCAACCAATCTCATTCGCATTATACAGGAAACACAACCTGATGAAATTTACAACCTCGCGGCCATGAGCCACGTGCACGTAAGTTTTGAAACTCCTGAATACACTGCCAATGCGGATGGTATTGGTACGCTGCGTATTCTGGAAGCGGTGCGTTTATTAGGTTTAACACAAAAAACAAAAGTATACCAGGCCTCTACATCTGAGTTGTACGGCCTTGTACAGGAAGTGCCGCAGTCGGAAAAAACGCCATTTTATCCCCGCTCACCATACGCCGTTGCCAAATTGTATGCCTACTGGATAACAGTGAACTACCGCGAGGCCTATAATATGTTTGCGGTAAACGGTATTCTGTTCAACCACGAATCGCCGTTGCGCGGCGAAACGTTTGTAACCCGGAAGATCACCCGCGGCGTTGCCAAAATAGCGCTGGGTTTACAGGATAAGATCTATCTCGGTAACCTCGATGCACAACGCGATTGGGGTCATGCAAAAGATTATGTAGAAGCCATGTGGTTGATCTTACAACAGGATAAACCGGAAGATTATGTAATTGCAACCGGTGTTACTACCCCGGTGCGTGATTTTGTACGGATGGCTTTTGACGAAGTTGGCATCGAACTGGAATTTAAAGGCAGGGCCGAGAACGAAGTGGGCGTTGTAAAAGCATGTAAAAATGCCGAATACCAGCTTGAAATCGGCAGAGAAGTGATAGCGGTAGATAAAAAGTATTACCGCCCAACTGAAGTTGATCTGCTGATCGGCGACCCTACCAAATCTCAAACGCAATTAGGCTGGAAGCCTAAATACGACCTGGCTGCGCTTGTAAAAGAAATGGTAGAAAACGACGTGGAGTTATTTAAGAAAGAAAAATTGTTGCAACAATCAGGCTATTACGTGCGTAATCAATTTGAATAGGTTGCATTGCACTTTGTGATTCGATATTCAACATTCAATATTCGATATTAACAGTGAATAAGACAGATAAGATATACGTAGCCGGTCACCGCGGCATGGTGGGCTCAGCCATTGTTCGCAAATTGGAAAAGGAAGGATTTACTAATTTGTTGCTGCGTACATCGGCTGAGCTCGACCTGCGTAACCAGCAGGGCGTACAGGCATTTATGCAACAGGAAAAGCCGGATCACGTGTTTATTGCTGCTGCCAAAGTAGGCGGTATCCTGGCCAATAATACGTACCGCGCTGAGTTCATATATGATAATATCATGATCCAGTCGAACATTATTCATGCCTCCTACCTGAATAATGTTAAAAAGCTCATGTTCCTCGGCTCATCCTGTATTTATCCCAAAATGGCACCGCAGCCCCTGAAAGAAGAATACCTGCTTACCGGCGAACTGGAAGCTACCAACGAACCCTATGCAATTGCTAAAATTGCAGGCATCAAAATGTGCGATGCTTACCGTGCCCAGTATGGTTGTAATTATATTTCGGTAATGCCTACCAACCTGTACGGGCCTAATGATAATTACAGCCTTGAAACTTCGCATGTACTGCCGGCGCTGATCAGGAAATTTCATGAAGCCAAACTGAAAAGCGAACCTTCAGTGGTTATGTGGGGTACCGGTCAACCCAAAAGGGAGTTCCTGCATGCAGACGACCTGGCCGACGCCTGTTATTTTTTAATGCAGCACTATAATGAACCCGGGTTCGTTAATATTGGAACAGGGGAGGATATTACGATAAAAGACCTTGCATTACTGGTGAAGGAAGTAGTAGGGTATACAGGAAATATTGAACATGATCTGTCGAAACCCGATGGAACCCCGCGAAAACTGATGGATGTTCAAAAATTGAATAACCTGGGGTGGAAATCCCAAACAGGTTTACGTGAGGGCGTGGTGAAAGTATATCACGAATTTTCGCAATTGTATGCGGCAGGTTTGTAGATTTGTTCCCGGTATCATTATTTAAGGTATCAATCAGGCATGTTTTCTATCTTCAAAAAAAAGAAAAGAGCACGTATTGATCTCAGTGGCCTCGTCACCGATATGCATTCGCATTTATTGCCGGGCATTGACGATGGATCGCCTGATACCGAAACTTCCCTCCAGCTCATTAGTGGTTTACAGGAGCTGGGATACCGGAAGTTCATCACTACCCCGCATATATTGTGGGATCTTTATCAAAACGATGCAACCACGATTGGCGCCGCATACCAGGAATTACAACAGGCGGCGCAGAAAGAATACAATTCAGCCGTTCCGGTAACAGCGGCGGCTGAATATTTCCTCGACGAACATTTCGACGAGTTACTGCAAAACAACGTTCCTTTACTAACACTGCACCAGAACTGGGTGTTGGTAGAATTCTCTTTCGTTACTACACCGCTTAATTTTAAAGACAAGCTGTTCAATATGCAAATGAAGGGATACCAGCCCGTACTGGCCCATCCCGAGCGGTATTTGTATTTTATGAGTGACAGAAAATGGTACGACGAGCTGAAAGATGCCGGTTGCTATTTCCAGTTAAATATTCTGTCGCTCGCCGGTTATTATGGTAAAGCCTCTCTTCAACTTGCTCACTACCTTATTGGTAAGAAGTATGTAAATCTGTTGGGAACAGATTGTCATCATTTCAGACACCTCAACACACTTCGTAACGCCCATAATATTATGGAGCCGGTAGCATCTCTTCTCGATAGCGGTCAACTGCTGAATCCTGCATTATAATCTGCATATTTACTCCGTTTATTACTTTCTTCTTTCCTGCTATTCCGGAATATTAATTTTTTTTTAATGACCTCAAAGGATTATTGCATTAAAAAACTTTTATAAGTACATGGGAACGTTATTTGGTGAAAAAAATTATCTTTGCGCTAAACTTTAATCAGCAATAACGGTCTGGGGAAAGATGTTTTCGGATTTAAGCGGGTTTTGTTCGCTTAAGTTGGTAATGATTCGTTTATTTCTAAATCAAACCTGTGAAATTATCAAGCAAAATTGGTAAGGTCTTCAATTCACGTTATTGTTTCGTTTTCTTGAACGGGTTCCTGCTCGCGTCTATAGTACATTTTTACAATGAAGATTCATACGAAAAGGGCCTGTTCGAATCTCTTGCCGAAAACGTTAGAACCAAATCAACCGGAGCTGTCCCTTATGATGAAGCCATTCTGTTGAATAGTCTTCACCTTACTCATTATCTTGGCGAAAGGCGATCCATTGTCTTTGGCGATAAAGAGGTTAATTCTTTCAAGGCTACCGTTGTACATCCTGTTACTTATGACCTCATGACCACCAACGGCGCTTGCGGTAGCTATGCCTATATTTTAAGCCGGTTGTTGAGTGAATTAAAGATTCCCAACCGGATTGCCCAAATGAAAGCGAATGGCAACTATGCCGCGCATAACCTGGTAGAAGCAAAAACCTCCAAAGGTTGGGTTGTGCTCGATGGTTTGTATAACCTGTATTTTAAAAAAGCCGATGGAAATATGGCCAGTTTTAGTGATGTACAACACAACTGGAATTTCTACAGCAGCCAGGTTCCCGCCAATTATGATCACAAGTACAAATATGAAGGCGTGCGTTACACAAACTGGAATAAGGTTCCTGTTTTGATGCCGGCTATAAAAGGTATTCTTTCCGCGACATTGGGAAAAGAAAAGACTGAACATTTATCTTTACGCACTTTCTTTTTAAGAAAGTTCCATATATTATTTGAGGTGACTACCTGCTTATATGTAATACTGCTGTTTCTTTCCATTCGGAATTTTATGCGAAGAAATCCTCAAAAGATCAAAAGATATCTTTCTTCACTCATCAACAGCAAAAACGCAATGGTCATGCCGGTGAATGAAAAAAAGGCAAGCGCCTGACAATTTGGTTAACATCTTGTGAACCTGTAAATTACGAACTACTCCAAAAATGTTTACGCCTGGTTTAAGCTTTCTACGGAAATGTTTAAACAATTTCCCATTACACTTTGTAGTTAATTGTATATGAATGCGTTTACCATAAAAGACCTGGAAAATCTTTCTGGTATCAAAGCCCATACGATTCGTATATGGGAACAGCGCTATTCCTTTCTGCGGCCGCAACGCACCTCTACCAATATCCGTTATTACACCAATGAAGAGCTGAAGGTTGTTTTGAACATAGCCCTGCTCAATAAATACGGGTACAAAATTTCCCATATAGATAAAATGAGCTCGCAGGAAATGCGGGAAAAAATTGTCTCGCTTTCTCATATAGAAGCCCAGCAGGAGCGGTTGGTGAACGATCTGTTGCAGTATATGATCGATCTCGACCTTGAACGGTTTGAAGATGTATTGGATAATTATATAATGGCTAAAGGCATCGATAAAGCCATCAGCTTTCTGATTTTCCCTTTCCTCGATAAAATAGGCATTTTATGGCAGGCCAGCCATATTCACCCCGCACAGGAGCACGTGGTTACCAATATCATCAGGCAAAAACTGATCGTTGGTATCGAAAGCGTGGTATCGCATATTACTGTCAATAAAAAAGTGATCCTGTTTTTACCCGAGGGCGAATATCATGAACTTGGATTATTATACACCTATTATTTGCTTAAAAGCAGGGGGGTGCAGGTCATTTACCTGGGGGCCAATGTGCCTTTTCACGACCTCGAATTCATAACCTCCTGCAAACAACCCGATTACCTGTATACCCACCTCACCTGCATAGCCGGCAATTTTAATTTCGAAAAATTCCTCAGCAAGATCAGGCAGCATACGCCACAGGCCCAGATCATTGTTTCGGGCCAGTTGACCAATTGTAACCTGAAAAAACTGCCTGCCGGTATTCTCCTTAAACGCTCCCTGACCGAAGTACTGGAGTTTATAGCAGTTCTTTAGCATTGTTTAATGTACCTCCCCCGCTGAATTTTGATTTTCTTAACAAATATTTCTGCCTTTAAATCGTCAACCTAGATAGGGGATAATCTTTTCTGTAATGTCATATCCCTCGTCGGACACCATAGGCTTTGGCCAATGGCGTCAGCCGCCAAAATGTACTAAGTGCCTGCGCCAGAACCATATCGGGTGGCTAAGGTATAGATCGGGAGCTTCCGGCGCCGGAGGTGCACCGTGGTACAACAGGCAGGTAGGGTGGTTTGATATTTTTATTATAGAATTATTAATTACCCGGATTTTTCCCGTAAGCAATTTCTGTTTAAATTTGTAGTGTAATTATTTAAACAACTTTTTTATGTCGACGGTTGAATTTAATCAAATGCTGGTGAACAATGCGGAGTTTTTAAAGCCGTTTGCAATAACGTTGACGAGAGACTCGGAGGCAGCGAAAGACCTGTTCCAGGAAACGCTGTTTCGTGCATTGGCCAACAAGGACAAGTATAGTGTAGGCACTAATATCAAGGCGTGGCTGTATACTATCATGCGCAATATCTTTATTAACAATTACCGTAGAAAAGTTAAACAGAATACTATCTTCGATAGTACTCCTAATGATTTTCTTATAAATCAAACCCAAAGCGTAGTTGCTAATAACGCCGAATCAAATTTGCGTTTAAAAGATATTCAGGAAGCTATTCATAACCTGCCACAGATATTCAGAAACCCTTTTCTGTTATATTTTGATGGTTTTAAATATCATGAAATCGCAGATATGCTTGGCGAGCCGCTGGGTACCATTAAAAGCCGCATTCACTTTGCCCGTAAACTGTTAAAGACGCAAATAGAAAGGCACTAAAGCCTTCTGAGCGGGCAAGGGATGTTCTGTGTATACCAGTGATCGTCCCCGGATAACCTCTTTTCTCTGTTTCATCGGTTTTGAATCCTTTTATTCAAAAGACCATGTATTGCAGTCCTTTTCGGTTAGGCTGTTTGAGCGCATGTTTTTGTAATGCAGTTATGGTAACACCATGATTATTTAGCAACTTTGTCTCATGAGTAAAGTAACCGATGTTATCCTGGTCAATGAACAGGATGAGCCCATTGGAGTAATGGAAAAGATGGAAGCCCACCGGAAGGCAGTGCTGCATCGCGCTTTCAGCATTTTTGTTTTCAATAGCAAGGGCGAAATGCTGTTACAGCAGCGGGCGCAGGGTAAATACCATAGCGGCGGTTTATGGACGAATACCTGCTGCAGTCACCCGGCTCCGGGTGAGGATACTTTATCTGCCGCAACCCGCCGGTTAAACGAAGAAATGGGCTTTACTACCTTGCTCGAAAAGATTTTTGATTTTGTATACCTGGCCGAGTTTGAGCATGGCTTAACAGAACATGAATTCGATCATGTTTTTATCGGCATGTATGAAGGTAAAATTACTCCCGACCCAATGGAGGTAAAAGACTATTGTTATAAAAGTCTTGATGAAATAGAAGCTACCCTGCAATCACACCCGCAGAAATATACAGCATGGTTCAATATTGCATTTCCTAAAGTACAGCAATGGGCTGCCGGAAACCTGCTGAAAAAGGTTGTATAGTATCGTAATTATCCTTTCTCAAATACCTTCTTCACGTTCATCTACAGTTTTACAGAAAACACTTAGTTGCCTGTAAACATATTGATCATTTTATCCAATTGCTCAATGCAATAGTCGTTACCCGCTGTTCTGAAGATTATTTTTGGAATACAAAGTCCAATAACTTTTGAAACAGGCCCCGTTTTTAAAACGATATCTTATGAACGAAATCAGAACTGTTGCTTACCGGACCTGTAAAGGTTATATGCATCAATATCCATGAAAAGCCATTGAGAACACGTTTTACAGGTGTGATAAAATTACCTGGATCTCTCCGCCGGCAGGCGGAGAGATTTTTATTTTAGGGAAGGCCCGTTCTTCCATTCCCTGCACCGGCGGATATTACTGCTTAAGGAGCATGTAAGCAGGAATATCCAATGCCTCGGCTAACTGAGCCAGCGTATTAAGCGTAACATTCACCTCGCCGTTCTCCATTCTGCTTATTTCGGCATTGTCAATATTACAAATCGCGTACAAGTCGCGTTGGCTCAGGCCCTTCTCAGTTCTGAAATGGCGCAGATTTACGCCGAATGTTTTCAATATCTGGTGATTAGCAGCCAATGGTGGTTGAATTAGACGGTTAAGATGAAATTTTTTTTTAATAATTTGGCTGGGATATAGTACATCATATTAAAAAATATATTATCTTCGTTTAAGCATTATCAGGGGATTGCATAGGTAAGAAAGCTAACATTTTAGGCTACTTACCGCTTTATTGATCATTCCTTCACCATTAACTAATTTGTTATGCGGTCCCTGAATAATCATCCTGAGTGGCATAATCAACCTCTTCGGCTTAATGAGGAAGAATTAAAAAACCCACGGCTTATCATCGAGAACTTTTTTGAGTGTTACCATTTGCAGGAGGTGCGGCAAATGTTGTGGAACTGGATGGTTGAAATTGTAAGCAGCAGCCGGAGCATATCACAGGAAGGCCAGCAACGCAACGACCACATTTACTTTTATGAAAAAATGGAATCGCTGGTAGAAGCGGCGTTCCTGATCAATCAGAGAACCGAAGTTTGATCATAACAAATATTACTATAAAGAAGGTTATAGATGGCTTTAGCTTTAGATGTATGTTTAGGTAAGGGGGATTCCTTCACCTTTTCTGTACCACCAATCCGTACCCTATAATTTTTTATAACAGTTCACTTATCTACATCAAAAGTGAAATAATAACTGCCTGCATAACCGGCTTCATCCATTCCCTGTAATACAGCTACATATTTCCCTTTCATGTCACTGGTATAAAACTCAACAGTGGCCTGTCCGCTGCTATCGGTTTGTACATCGGGCGACCAGTATAACAGGTTCCTGAAATCGGGCATCCGGCTCAACGCCTGTTGTTCGGTCTTATATACGGGTGAGTAGAATTCCCTTTTTAACTGCAGGCCTTCATAATCGAGAATTACAGCTTTTGAATCAAGCTTAAGGTCCTGCATATCGCCATGATAAGTGGTGAA
Organism: uncultured Niastella sp.; assembly: GCA_966211305.1. GTDB lineage: Bacteria > Bacteroidota > Bacteroidia > Chitinophagales > Chitinophagaceae > Niastella. Next base: position 30,098 of record CBIHPC010000005.1, on the reverse strand, counting down.
GTTCACGATACCATGGTAAACAAACTCGCCCTTTATGAATTTGTTGGTAATTACTTCCAGCTTATTTACTTTAAGCGGATCGTAGTTCAACAGGATCTTGTTATCCACTTTAACGCCATCCAGTAAGATAAGCGGATCGGTAGGATAAAAATCCCTTACATCAAAGTTAAAGACCTTCAGGTGCAACTGACCATCCCAACGGCGCACCGCTACTTCCGGCACATACTCCCGCAACACCTCTTCCATAGTTGTGAACCGGGTAAAATCATCCAGCTTATACGCCTTATATGGTTTGCCATAGAACGGAAAAGTATCTATTTCCGGAACAGCAAAATGGCTAAGTTTACCCGGGTCGTACGTATTCAGCACCTGCATGCTTATGCTTTGTTCATTGAGCGCATATTGCGCGGCGGCTGGTAATGCAAACGCGGGCAGCAGCCGGTTGCTGTATTTTTCCGAGAAAGGGTTCAATACATTCACGCGGTAGTTGCTGTCGGGCGCATCGGTTTGCACAATGATCTCGTTCTGTCCATAATAATCCCTTACATCAAAATATATCTTGCCTTCCTTATCTGTTTTGGTATTATAGAATTGCAACTGAATGCCGGGGATCGATAACCAGGCATCAATAGGATTTTCAGGTACCGTACCCGAATTATGTTTTATTTGGCAGGTAATGATATGTCCATCAAACTCAGGGGTATATTCAAAAACCGGCCGTTTATCGTTCAATACAACCTGCCAGTTGAATTTTCGCCAGCCATGTACCAGCATAAGATTTTCGGTCGCTTCCTGTACATCCCCTGTTTCTGTAAAATACGAGGCCGGCGATTCAATATGGCCCGTTAGTTCAGATGTAAGCCATAAATAGGCAGGCAGGCTATTGGGATCAACGGTTTGCAATGAATCGAGCCGGTAAACCGCCAGGGAAAGATTGGCCTGTACACCGCTTTGTGCATTGCCATGTTTTGTATTTACGGATAATGCTACCCGTTTACGGTTACCGTACCGGGGCGCATTGCTGCTGGCAGTAACCGATAACACCTGCGCCGGCTTTTTAAAGTACAGGCGTTCACAAACCGGTTGTTGCTGTTCATTAAAAACGGTAAGGGTAGTAATGCCATCGGCCAGTTTGTTTTTATCAATTGAAAAGGTAGCAAGGCCGTTTACAACCGGTTGCTTTTCTGCTACCTGCATTACCTGCCGGTTGTGTGCAAACAGAAACACCGGTTGCGGTTGTATTGTTTTTGCGGTCACAGTAACCTTTATCATGTTGGTTCCATCATCTTCCAAATGCATTACATAACCCTGTTCATACGCCTGGGGTAATGTTTGCGTAATGCTTCGGCCATCGGGTAATAGGATCACTGCTTTATAGGGTTGAGTACCGGCAGGCTTGAACATAAAATTCCCCATTCCAAACCTGAGCGACTGAAACCTGGCCACTGTGTCGTTATTTTCCGATAAAACAACACCTTTACAGTCAACTCCCTTACCAAAGGGATCGGTAACCTGAAATGCTATTTTACTGGTTGTTTCTTTTACCAGGTTGCCACCTTCGGGAAAGAAGGCTATCCTGTGCAGTTTGGCTGTTGTATCTGCAGCCGGTGTGGTAAGGGTTTTTAAAGTGTTGACGATGGATAGCGATTTTTCAAAATAACAAGCCGCGCTGAAATTCTTCATCCAGTTCGTATACGCGCGCAGTTTGTAATTGCCCGAGTTCACCGATACCGGTAAATAAAATGAACCATTTCCTTTTCCCTTTCTGAGTTGGATCTTTGCCTGCATTACCGGTTTGTTCTCTTTATCGAGTATTTCAACATAGGCGATCTTGCTCAGGTCAGCAGGTTGAAATCGCGCGCCATCTACATTGTATATTTTGAACCACAACAGCTCACCTGCCAGGTAAAAATCCTTGTCGGTATGTACATACAGTTTTTCATGCTTACTGCTGCTGTTATATTGTTTAAACCGTTCAGGTATAGCCGCAAAAGCATCCTGTGCATTTGTTTCAGTTGTAAACGAATGCAGGAATAGTAGTGTTGCTGAAAAATACAGGTAGTTGAATGATTTCATGTATACAGACTGTTGTAACTGATCGGGTTTTTATGGCCAGAAAGGTGGTTTTACATTAACGCCGCGCAAGGTACAGTCAACGCACACCGGCGAAACGCCTAAATAGGTTAAAATGTCGCCGCTCTGGCCCCATTCAACGGGCGATACCGGCATCAGGTATGAATAATATTCCGCCGAATCAACCGGTACGTTATACGTGTAGCAATCCTGGAAATATTGCCAGTCGGGCACATCCTTCCGGCTGATCCAGATCCTTTTTTCCTGGCGGTTGGCGATACTGAAGAAACCGATAACCGGTTCATCGGGGGTTGTTGTGCAACGAATATTTCCCTTAAGCTCAGATGGCTGCCGGCCAAAGAATGACCCGGTTTCCTCCGAATTCTTTTTCATTTTATCAAGGAACTCATACTCTTCCCGGGTTAATGCATATTGCTTTACCAGTACACTGTACAGCACGCTTAATTTCCAGGAGCGGGGTTCAATATATATTAACGGTTTGTGTATGCTGTCGATGCTCAGTTTTTTTGATGAGCCCAGTATCAGGCTTGTTGAATGCTGATCGCGCCAGCAGGTGTAAAGTTTAGGCTCCCGGCCCATATCGGCGCGGCGCCATTTTATGCCAACGATCTGATTGTTGCTGTCTCTTGCAAAATCGAGACTGGTATAATAGGTAGAATGATACTCCCAGGTTTCTTCGGTAGTCCAGCGATAATACCAGGTATTGTTTTTAGGGTCGTGTGTATTTACATAGATCTGCAGGCCGCCGCGCTCTCTTATCCAGCCTACGCTGTCTATAGGCGGCGCTATGCGCACGTTTACATAATCCGAGGCATATTCTTTTCCTTCCCTTGTTTTGATGTATAACCGGTATTGCTGGCTGGTGTTGAGTGTAAGATTGTCGATGGTGTATCTTCCGCCACCGTTCTCGGTAAAGTTAAAAGTTGTATTATCACGCCCCTGTAACCGAACCTGCGCCAGTGTTTCATTGATAAGTTTCGCCGTATCATCGAGCGGAATAGTTCGTGAGATCTGCAGCTCCGCCGGCCCGGCGGCGCTTACATAACCTTCAATTACCAGGTAGCCGGTTACAGGCGCATTTACCGGCGCATCATATTTTTCCTTGCAACAGAGCAACAGGATCGTCAGGCAGCAGTAAACAAGCTTTCTCATGATATAATGTTTAAAACCTGATATTAAAGTTTACAAACGGGATCGCATTTCCGAAAACCGATAGCTTATATCCATTGATGGCGCCGTTCTCCGAAACATAATACACCGAATAAGGGTTCTTTCTTCCCGTAAGGTTGTACACGCCGATCGTCCAGGAATTATGCGTTTTCTGATGCACTTTATGATTGCCTTCAATGTTCATTGACAGATCGGTGCGGAAATAATCGGGAATGCGATAAGCATTGCGGTCGGAGTATAATGCCCGCCACGAACCGGCATAATAATAACGGCCGATAGGTAATGTTATAGGCCGGCCGGTGCTGTAGGTAATGTTCATGGAAACGCTGAAACGGTGACTGAACCGGTAGTTGCCCACCATGGTAATGTCGTGCGGTTTATCATAATTGGCCGCATAATATTTTCCGCCATTGATGACCTCGCCTTTGGTTGAATCTTCCATTTTCAATAGTATTCTCGACCAGGTATAACTGATCCAGCCGTTCAGTTTACCGTTTTGTTTTTTTACCAGTAACTCAACTCCATAAGCTTTGCCGCGGGTGCTCATCACATCGGTTTCTATATGGTGGTTCAAAACCAACTGCGCCCCGCTTTTATAATCGAGATAATTTTTAATGTTCTTATAATAAACTTCGGCAGAAGTTTCAATGGTATTTGATTTGAAGTTCTTATAAACCCCAAATGAAACCTGGTCGCCGGTCTGCGGTTTTATATTGGGATCGCTGAGTTTCCAGATATCGGTGGGCGAAACGGCCGTGGTATTCGATAATACATGAATGTATTGGCGCAATGAATTATACCCCGCTTTTACCGAAAGGCTTTGGGTGAGGCTATACCGAAGCGCCAGCCGGTACTCGGGCCCATGGTAGGTATGAATAAATTTATTTTTGCCGTAGGTTTTTGTTTGCAGCAGGTTATCTTCTGTAACAGGTAAGCCCGGTGCATACTCATTTATATTTTTTGGCCCCAGGTAATTATAAATGGAATACCGCAGTCCTGCCTGTAATGAAAGCGCATCGGTGATGTTCCATTTTTCACTGATGTAGGCGGCGCTTTCCAGGGCATGTTCCGTTTCCATATCGTCTTTAACCACCAGCGATTGTTTAGAGTTGGGCTCATAAGTGCCCGGGTTTAGGCGGTAACGAATGGAACTGATGCCAAAGTCGATGGTATGATTGGCATTGATGTACCAGTTAAAATCAGTTTTGAAATTATACTGGTTGATCCTGAATTTCATTTTGTAGGCGAACAAACTGTCTTTATCGCTGCCGATGTTGTAATCATAATAATCGAAGCCGCCGGTTAGCACCATGGTAAGCTTGTTTGAAAAAGTATGCTTCCATTTCACCGACACGTTGCGGTTGCTGTAACCATATACGGTATCGCTGTTGAGGTTGAAGCGGTCGCTGCTTATATAGCCCGTTATATACAGGTTGTTCTTTTTATTGAACTGGTGACTGATATTGAGGTTCACATCGTAAAACGAGGCCTTGCTTTTCTCATATTCATCGGGTAAAAATTGCAGTAACCAGTTGGCGTAGGTGGTTCTGGCCCCGAGGATAAAAGATGTTTTATCTTTTTTGATAGGCCCCTCCAGCGTTATGCGGCTGGTAAGTAAACCGATGCCGGCTACGCCAGCAAAATTTTTCTTATTGCCTTCGCGGCTGCTGATATCGAGCACGGAGGAAAGGCGGCCGCCGTATTTGGCCGGAATACTGCTTTTATACAATTCCACTTCTTTTACCACTTCGGGATTGAATGCCGAAAAGAAGCCGAAGAAATGTGAAGGGTTATAAATAGTGGCATCGTTGAACAGGATCAGGTTTTGATCGGCCGAACCGCCGCGTACATTAAACCCGGTGCTGGCTTCGCCTACTGATTTTACCCCGGGCAGCATCAACACGGCCCTTAAGATATCGGCTTCCCCAAAAGCGGTGGGCACCTGTTTTATGGCTTTAATGGTCAACCGGTCGGTACCCAGTTGCACGTTGCGGATATTGGCCAGTTTCTGCGCCGATACGATCACTTCTTTCAGCGAGGTAACCCGCTCATCCATGTCAATGTCGAAATTGCCGGTTGAATATACCATTACCTGCCGCCGCGTATCTTTCATCCCAATGCCCTGAATGGTGAGCAGGTTGCGTCCTTTGGGCAGGGTGATGGAGTAATAGCCGTATTGATCGGTGGCCACGCTGACAGCCGGGTTTAATGCTGTAATGATGGCGCCGGCAACGGGCTCCCCGGTTTTTATGTTACGAACATAACCGGCCATGGCCACGGAGCCGCTTCCCGGGTTGTTATTGCGGATACCGATCTCAAACAATTTGTTTTCTATTGAAGCATCTGTTCGTACTTTTTTTCTATCGCCATAAACAGGCATTGCGCCCGGCAGGCTGTCGGTGGTTTTATTGGAGAAGAAACCGGCGGGTAAATTTGTTTTTATGATCGCGCCTTTGGTTAAAAACACATGTGCCTGTTTCTCCGGTATGGCAAAATGATATTCAGAATTGGCAAATACGAGTTCAAGCACTTTTTGCAGCGATACGTTTGAAACGGATACACTCACGCGCAGACTGTCGAATTGCGTGGCATCATAATAGAAATGATAACCTGTTTGCGCTTCCAGTTCGGTAACCAGGGTATCGATGGGCGCATTTTTCAATTCAAGGCTTACCCGTTTGGCGCCCGGTTGCGCGCCGGCTGTAAGGCCCGCAGTTAAAAAAATAAGGTTAAGTAATATAAGCAGTTGCAGGTTTCTCATGTTACTTGTTTAACGACTCATAATAAACAACAGCCTTTACAATCGCGTTTTCAGCGCCCTTGCGGTATTTGATCCGGTTCCTGCGCAGGTATTGTTTTACTTCTTTCGATCTGTCTTGCAGAATAGCCAGTAAACTTTTGTAGTTTTTCACCTGGTGATAAACGCCTTCTTTTTGAATAAAGAACATATCGAATGGTAAAAACTCGCGTTCCAGTTCATCCTTTACTCTTTCATCGATGAATTTTCCTCTTTTTACAAGTACATTCAGGTGTCCTTTATATACTTCATCGTAGAAACCGGTGAGCAGGGGGGAACGGGAAAGGCTGTCGGCTGTGAGCCTGATGAAGTGATGGTTGAACAGGCTGAATTCTTTTACTTTTTCAGATACCAGCCCAATTTTGGTAAAGCCATTGTAATGCAGAACGATCACCTGGTCTTTTACCAGGTCGTATAGCATGCGCACATTGGTAAATTCCAGTTCGTCATAAACAAGGCTTCCGGTTTCCAGCTCATTTTGCTTATAATAGGCATGCCCTATTATTTTAAATAAATAACCGTTATGCTCATTGCCATTGTACAACCGCGATTGTTTTCCAATAAACGGGTTGTAAACATCGCCCGCCTTTGCTATCAAGGGCGTACTGGCTGGGGTGTTTACATTGTCCTGCGCTTTTCCGGGGATGAAAACGGCGGCAAAACATATAACAAGAACAGCGTGTTGAAGCATTATACAGTGATCGGTTTTGGTTGTTGATCAAATAAATTGTTGTGATGACAAGAATATATAGGGTTGTGTTGCAGAAAGCCTGAATATTCCGGCTAACGTCCATTCTGTACGCTCAGGTTCCGGCAAAAATAGTTGCCTGGTTCACAATTATTTCCCTTATAAAGCGCCTGTGGTTTTACGAACTTACAAGTTAACCAATGTCATGTATGTAAGTGATGGTTTTATGAAAAATTAATTTTGCTGGCTGTTTTTCGCGCTCATATTATTCTTTTTTAGGAATTAACAGGCATAAACCAGCGATGTACTTCGGTTGTTGTGATACGTGAAATGGGAAAGGTGAAACGTGAAATTCCGAAAGTTGGAGCCCGCTTTAAAACGGCAAAACCCGGCAAATCGGGACTTGTTTTTGAAATGGAGAACCGCGGCGGGTAGGCACTTTCGGCGATCAGATGGGCGGCAGCATCATGAGGCGACGGATCGAATACCAATTTAAAATTTCGCGAGCCCCTTTCACAGCCCGTCCCGATTTATCGGGATTTGCCGTTTCACGAATCACGACATTTTATTAATCAATTGATTTTTAGTGAGATAATTTTTGAAAAATATCTAATATTTTTCCTGGTTGTACCAAACCACCCGTAAAGCAAGTAAATTTGCGGGCCGCGCCGGCGCGGCCCAATCAAAGGAGAAGATTCATGAACAATTTCTTACAGCAGTTGGCTAAGGACCTGGAAGGTGAATTGTATTTCGATAAAACCATGCGGGTTTTATATGCCACTGATGCTTCGGCTTATCGCGAAATGCCCCTGGCTGTAGCAATTCCACGCAATGTGGATGATATCAAAAAGCTGATAAGTTTCGCCCATAAACATAATACATCGTTGATACCCCGAACGGCGGGAACTTCCCTGGCCGGTCAGGTAGTTGGTAACGGTATCATTGTTGACGTTTCAAAAAACTTTAACCAGATCCTGGAACTGAATGCTGCCGAAAAATGGGTACGCGTTCAACCCGGCGTTATCCGCGATGAGTTGAACATGTTCCTGAAACCGCACGGATTGTATTTTGGTCCGGAAACCTCCACCGCCAACAGGGCGATGATCGGCGGTATGGTGGGCAATAATTCCTGCGGCTCCAATTCGGTTGTATACCGCAGCACCCGCGAACACCTGCTTGAGGTAAAAGCGATCCTGAGCGATGGTTCCGAAACGGTATTCTCGGCCCTGAGCATCGATGATTTTCATAAAAAATGCGAAGGCGAAACACTGGAGGCCGGAATTTATAAAACGGTGCGCAGCCTGTTGAGCGACTACAACAACCAGGTTGAGATCAGGAAAGAATTCCCGAAGGCCAGCATCGAGCGCCGGAATACGGGTTATGCGGTTGACGTAATGCTTGAAATGGCCCCGTTCACCGCGGGCGGTCCTGATTTCAATTTCTGCAGCCTCATCGCCGGCTCGGAAGGTACCCTGGCATTTCTAACCGAAATAAAACTGAACGTTGTACCACTGCCGCCAAAAGAAAGCGGTTTGCTTTGCGTTCATTTCAACTCTATTGACGAATCGCTGCGTGCCAACCTGGTTGCGTTGAAATACGGCCCCAGCGCCAGTGAGCTCATAGATCATTACATTCTCGAGTGCACAAAAGATAATATCGAACAGCGTAAGAACCGCTTTTTTGTACAGGGCGATCCCGGCGCCATTCTCGTGGTGGAATTCTCCAGAAATACCCGCGAAGAGATCGTTGAGATCGCAAAAAAAGTGGAAGCCGACATGCGTGCGGCAGGTTTAGGTTATCATTTCCCGTTATTGTTTGGCGACGATACCAAAAAAATATGGACCCTGCGCAAAGCAGGTTTGGGTTTGCTGGGCAACCTGCCCGGTGATGAAAAGGCCGTTCCGGTGATTGAGGATACCGCGGTAGATGTAAACGACCTGCCCGCTTATATCCGCGATTTTAATGAGATCCTGAAAAAGTATGACCTGTATTCGGTGCATTATGCCCACGCAGGCTCGGGCGAGATCCATTTACGGCCGATCATAAATTTAAAAACCGAAGAAGGGAACAAATTGTTCCGCACCATCGCGGAAGAGATTGCCACCCTTGTTAAAAAATATTCCGGTTCATTAAGCGGTGAACATGGCGATGGCCGCTTGCGCGGCGAGTTCATTCCGCAAATGGTAGGGGAGAAGAACTACCAACTGCTGAAACAGATCAAATACACGTGGGACCCGCAGAATATTTTCAATCCCAACAAGATCGTGGATACGCCATCTATGAACAGCTTTTTGCGGTATACACCCGGGCAAAAAACGCCGCCGTTTAAAACGGTGTTCCGTTATCATAACCAGGATGTATTGCAACATGCCGAACAATGTAACGGTTCGGGCGATTGCCGTAAAACGCATTTATCGGGCGGAACCATGTGCCCCTCCTTCATGGCTACCCGCAATGAAAAGGACACTACACGCGCAAGGGCCAACATCCTGCGTGAAATGCTTACCCGCTCAGATAAGGTCAACCGCTTCGATCATGAAGAGATCTACGAAGTGATGGACCTGTGTTTAAGCTGTAAGGGATGTAAATCGGAATGTCCTTCGAACGTGGATGTGGCGAAGCTGAAAGCGGAGTTCCTGCAGCATTATTATGATGCGAATGGCGTGCCTTTCCGTGCAAAACTCATTGCCGGTTTCTCCGCCTCGGCCAAACTGGGCGCCATAGCGCCGGCACTGTACAACTTTGCCGTAACCAATGCGGTCATTGGCAAACTGATAAAGAAGTTTTCGGGTTTTGCGGTAGACCGCTCCATGCCCACGATGTACAAAACCACTTTGCAAAGCTGGTATAACAAACACACCAGGAGCGCAAAAGGTAATAAGAGCGCCCGCAGGGTTTACCTGTTCAACGATGAGTTTACCAATTATAACGATACGGAGATAGGTATTAAAGCTATTCAGTTGCTGGAGAAGCTGGGTTATGAAGTGGTAATTCCAAAACATATTGAAAGCGGAAGAACCTGGTTGTCGAAGGGTTTGCTGCGTAAGGCAAAAGAGATCGTAAATAAAAATATTGCATTATTACATCCCGTTATTAATGAAGAAACGCCGCTTATTGGCATCGAGCCGTCGGCTATTCTTACATTCCGCGATGAATACATTGACCTGGCCACCGACGAACAGCTGGAAGCGGCCCGGCAATTGAGTAAAAATGTATTTACGTTCGAAGAGTTCATTGCCCGCGAAATAGAAAAAGGCGCTATCCGGAAAGAACAGTTTACCACTGAAAAGAAGGTGATACAACTGCATGGCCACTGTCAGCAAAAAGCATTGTCATCAACCACGCATTCAGTAAAAATAATGACGCTGCCGGTTAATTATTCTGTCCAAACCATTCCTTCAGGTTGTTGCGGTATGGCCGGTTCGTTTGGTTTTGAAAAAGAGCATTATGATTTGTCGATGAAGATCGGGGAACTGGTTTTGTTTCCAACGGTGCGTAAGCAACCGGAAGATGTGATCATTGCTGCTGCGGGCACCAGCTGCCGTCACCAGGTGAAAGACGGAACCGGTAAACATGCCCTGCACCCGGTTGAGATCCTGTACAATGCGCTGGTGTAAGCCCTGAGCCTCGCAGCCATGTCGAAAGATCAAAACATAAAAAATGAAAATATACCCCGTTCAGGCCGCTGCCCGACGGGGTTTTTGTTTTAGAAGGCGCCGGTTTACATACCTTATTTACTTTTTCTGCGTTTGAGATAAAACCAGTATCATGAAAACCCTCTTAAGACGCGCCACACAATCACCTGCTTTTGTTTCCCTCTTTTATTATTTTTTAGCCAAAGGAAAGCTGGCTACGCTAACAGAATCGCCTGCTGAGGGACAATAAGTTTTTTCGGGGTCGGAAATATTTTCGAGGGTCGGAAAAAAAAATCAGAAGGGTCGGATAATTTTTTTCAGGGCACCGGTAGCTTTTTTTCCTGCACGTTCAAAAATTTTTGAAGATCATATAATTTTTAGAATGCATCCAAAAATGCATTTTGCCACCAGCCGATTCATTTTGTGATTTGTCAAAAAACCTTTGCGGTTCCCCGATTTTTTATGCGTCTATTCTTTTTTTTAAAGCGGCCAAAAAAGTTTTTTCCCTCCTTATCAACCAGTTAACCCCGTCAACTTTTCAACTTCACCCGCCGTTTGTGGTGCCAATCGGTCGTTTGTCTAAGATTGCCCTGTATTTTCTTGATTATAAGGTAATTTAGGTACAGAATTCCGGGGGTATGAATTACAATAAAAGCAATGTAAGGTTCAGTGTACTGTTTTGGCTGTTTTACTTCCTGTACGAATGGATAGGGCAGGCTTCCATTGCAGACGAATACCGCCGTTATTTCATCAATGCCCTGGTTATTGTTCCCCTCGCAGGTTTGGCTACCTGGTATACCACCCAGGTGCTGATAAAAAAATACCTGCTCAAAAAAAGGCAAACCGCTTTTCGTGTGGGGTTTATAATAAGTGTGATAGTATTCACTCTTATCCGCCGGGCATTTAATTATTACTATACCTATCCTGTTTATTATCCGCACGGTACTTACATGCCATTTCTGTTTGTTCCCAAGGTAATTATTGAGGCTGTTAATTTATACCTTATTGTGGCCCTGTATACCATGTTTTACTTTTTGCGCGCCTGGTACGAACAGCAACGCCTGGCGCAGGAGCTCCAGCGCGATAAAGCGGTGGCCCAGTTGGAACTGCTGAAAAGCCAGGTACAACCGCATTTTATTTTCAACACCCTGAATAATATCTACTCCCTGTCGCTAAAGAATCATCCCGGTACCTCGGACCTTATTTACCGCCTGTCGTCCCTGCTGAGTTACATGTTATACGACAGCCGCCAGGAGTTCATTCCGGTGAGCAAGGAAATGGAATATATTCACAATTATATTGAACTGGAAAAGATACGGTATGGCGAACGGCTTGATGTAGCCGTAAACTGCTTCGATGCGGTTGATAAATTCACTATACCACCCCTGTTGATATTGCCACTGGTGGAGAATAGTTTTAAACACGGTGTAAGCAACGATGTGGGCAATAGCTGGATCAGGGTTGATATATCTGTAAAAGACGACTGGCTTACCGTAAAGATCGAAAACAGCCGGGTAACCGACCAGGTGAACGGACATTCGGTGTATAAGGGCATCGGTATGGAAAATGTGAAAAAGCGGCTGGAGATCATTTATCCCGACCGGCACGAATTTAAATGTATGGGTGAAGGGCAGTCGTTCCTGACAATACTCAAACTTAAAAAATAGCTGATGTGAAAATACAATGCCTGATAGTTGATGACGAACCACCTGCACGGGAATTGCTGGCATCCTATATTGAAAAAATGGATGATCTCGAGATCACCGGTCAGTGCGGCAATGCACTGGAGGCGTTTGCCTTTATTCAAAAATACCCGGTACATATCCTGTTCCTCGATATTCAAATGCCCCGCATGAATGGCCTTGAATTGATAAAATCATTGCAGGAACGGCCGCGCATTATTCTTACAACGGCGTATCGCGAATTTGCAGTGGAAGGTTTTGAACTCGATGTGCTCGATTACCTGGTAAAGCCGGTAACGTTTGAACGTTTTCTTAAATCCATTTCAAAGTATCATCAGTACAATGTACTAAAACAACCGGCTGCGGTTGATACAAAAGAAGAGGCGTTCGAGAAAGCCTATATGTATTTCAAGGTGAATAAGGAACTGGTGAAAATATTTCTGAAAGAGATCATTTATATTGAAAGTATTAAGGATTATGTAAAGATCATAACGCCCGCCAAAAGTGTTATTACCTACCAGCGCATTGGCTACATGGAAGAAAAGCTGCCCGAAAAGAAATTTGTGCGCATTCATAAATCGTATATCGTATCGGTCGACAAGATAGTGAGCTACAATAATGAAGAAGTGAATGTGCAGTCGTTTTCGTTACCGATAGGGAGAAATTATAAACAGCAGTTTTTAAGAGTGCTTAGTACTTAGATTAATTGTGCGGGGTTCTTTGAGTAAGAAGTATGAAGTAAGAAGTACCTCAAACTTCTTACTTCAGTTGCTTATAAAAATGTAAAAAAGTATCATCCACTTTATTCACATAACCTAATCAAATCAGTACCATACGTACTAAACTGGATCAACCGCACTTTATTCGCCTTATTGAAATGAACTATCAATGTACCATAGTTGGTTTGATAGGCATCCCAGGTAGCATCCTTCATTTTGGGATTGCCCAAAGTTTTGAACAGGGTGCCACGCGGTGATCCCATTAAAGCGGGGCTAAGTTTTCCTTTAAAGCCTTCCGAAATTTCAACATAATCCCGGCCGGTATAAAAAGTAATGCCTTTGTCTTTATAATAAACGGCTTCACCGCATTTGGCGCTGTCATTGGTAACACTACTGAAACATGGCCATTTGTTCTTGATCATACCTGCGATAACATTGGCTTTGAAACCATTTACTTTTCCATCGAGGATATCTACTTCAAATCCCGGACAGGCTACCGATGCTTTTAACTGGGCCATGGAGGCGCCTGCCAGGCAGAGGAATACAAAAAACAGACTGATCTTTTTCATATTATTGATTTTTAAGGGGCCGACCTGTATGCGTCAGGGCGATGCGCATACATATACAAAATCAATGCTAGAAATGCCCCCATATCCAAAATAACATGCGTAATCAATTTATTTTACTTAAATTAGGCTACTGTTAATTACTTCTGCCCAAACATGTCTTGTGCGATAGGTTACGATCCGGCAGCTACCTTCTGTAAAATTGCCTTGCCTGGTTAATCTGTATCGTTCCCAGTCCATCCCCTCCCTTTTAGTATTAGAATAAATAATACGGCACTGGTATTAATTAAACCTAATATAATAACAACTGCTATGAGAAAATACGTGCAAAAAGCTCATGCGCTCACAGTACTGCTATTTTTATACTGCTCATCGGTTACGTTTTCACAGGTAACCACGGCCACCCTTAGTGGAATTGTAAGAGATCCCAAAGGAACGCCCTTACCGGCTGCTACAGTAGTTATTGAATGGGCCGATGCCGGCTTTAAACAAACATTGCCAACAAAAGGCGACGGCCGGTTCACCGTTCCTAACCTCAGGGTAGGCGGCCCGTATACGGTAACCGTAAGTTTTATAAATTTTCAAACCTCGGTTACGGAAAATGTGTTCCTTGAGTTGGGCCAGAATAATTCGCTGGAAGTACAGATGAAAGAAAAAGCCGGCGAATTAAAAGAAGTGACCATCACCAGCCGGTCGGCGGCTTTTGATAACAAAAAAACCGGCGCTTCCATGAATATCAACAGCCGGTTGATACGTTCATTACCTACTATTTCCCGCTCGGCAGATGATTACCTGCGGTTAACGCCTTCCGCCTCGTTCACCTATAATGGCCTTTCATTTGCCGGCCGTAACGGGCAATACAATAACTTCTCGCTCGACGGGGCGGTATTCAATAATCCATTCGGCCTTGATGCACCAACGCCCGGCGGACAAACAGGCGCCCAGCCCATATCGCTTGATGCCATCGATCAGATCCAGGTAAATATTGCGCCTTACGATGTAACGCAGGCCGGGTTTACCGGGGCAGGTATAAATACCGTAACGAAATCGGGTAATAACAATATCTCCGGAACGGTGTATGGCTTTTACCGCAATCAATCGCTCACCGGTAAGAAGATCGAAAAAAATAAACTGGTACTACCCGATCTGAAACAGCTGCAGGCGGGTTTTTCACTGGGCGGACCCGTTATAAAGAACAAGCTGTTTTATTTTGTGAGTTTTGAAACGGAGCAACGGAGCGACCAGGCTTCTTCCTATGTAGCGCAAAACGGCAGTAATGCCGGCAAAACCAATACCAGCCGCGTGCTGGAGTCGGACCTGCAACAGGTAAGCGCAATTTTAAGATCGAAGTTCAATTATGAAACCGGGCCGTATCAGCAATATACACTCGATCAAAAGAATTATAAATGGCTGATAAAAGCCGACTGGAACATCAATGCCAATCACAGGTTGTCGTTCACCTACAATGGCCTCGATGCGCATAAGGATAAACCGGCGCATCCAAGCGCCATCGGCCGTCGCGGGCCTGATTTTACAACACTTCAGTTCCGGAATAGCGGGTACGAGATCGTAAATAAACTGCAATCATTCGGCGCCGAGTTAAAATCAACTTTCGGGGCTGATTATGCCAATAAACTTAGAGTGGTGTACACTACTTTCCGCGATAAACGCAATCCGTTCTCCACACCTTTCCCGGTTATCAATATCACAAAGAACGGTGTGCGTTATATAATCGCAGGGCACGAGCCATTTTCAATCAACAACCGCCTGAACCAGGATGCCTTCCAGGTAACCAATAACTTCAACATGTTCTTTAAAAAGCATACGGTTACGGCAGGGGCCTCTTTTGAATCGTTCAAATTTGCCAACTCCTTTAACCTCACCGGTTATGGCGCCACGCTGTTTTCAGAAGCGGATATAAAAACATTCATAGATAGTGTGCCCGTCAGTGGCAACTATGTTTTTGGCGCTTACCCGCTCGATTTTGACGTAGCGTATGCCCGTAACCGGGCCATGGCCAACCAGTGGACCTGGTACTATTTAACAGTTGGTCAGTTGTCTGCTTACCTGCAGGATGAATGGCAGGCAACCGATAAGTTCAGGATAACGTATGGCCTGCGCATGGATATTCCATTTTATTTCAACGCCAGCTATCGCAACCCGGTTATGAATGCCGACGGCACTTTTGCCAATAAATTCGATGAAGGCGAGCCCACATTTCCCAATAATGACAACCTGACCTTGTTCGATGAAGATGGTAAACCGCTTACCAATGGCCCTGGTAAGGATGTTGATAATACCCGTCTGCCGGCAAAAAAGCTCCTGCTTTCACCAAGGATTGGTTTCAACTGGGATGTAAAAGGCGATAGAAGCGTGCAGGTCCGTGGTGGTACGGGTTTATTCACCGGGCGTTTCCCGTTTGTATGGTTGGGCAATCATATCGGCAACCCATACAGCTTTTTCTATAACGTTACCGACCGTAATTTTAAATGGCCGCAGGTATGGCGTTCAAACCTCGGCGCAGATTACAAGATACCCTTCGGTACCATCTTTACGGTGGATGTAGCCTATACAAAAGACATTAACGGAATGATGGTGCGTAACTATAAACTGGGTACGCCCAGCGGCACATTGAATTCGGGCACGGGTGATACGCGCATGATCTATCTTGCAGGCGACCAGGGAACGGCCAATACTTATGCATTCACCAACACGAGTGTAGGGTACCAGTTCAATACCACGTTTCAGGCCCAGCAGTTTTTTGCCGGCGGATTTTACGCCATGGTAGGGTATAATTATTTGATAGCCAAAGACGCCAGTTCTATTTCAGCTGAAATATCGAGCGATGCGTTTGACCGTAATCCCATCCTGAACAATGCCAATGCGGCGGTTTTGTCGCGTTCCCTGTATGGCAATACCCATCGTATTGTAGCTGCTTTTTCAAAGAAGTTCAGTTATCATGAACATTTTGCCACAACGGTTTCTTTGTTTGGTTCGTGGAATTCGGGTAACCGGTTTGCCTACGTATATGGCGGCGATATCAATAACGACGGAACCGGAACGAACGATCTGTTGTACGTGCCTACCGATGCCGAGATCAATACCATGCAGTTTACTCCGTTGATAGATGTGAATGGAAATGTTCAGAACGCGGATGCACAACGGCAGGGTTTACGGAACTTTATTGCCAACGATAAATACCTGAGCAAACGCCGCGGAGAATTTACTGAAAAATATGCCGGTGAAAATCCATGGGTAAGCCAGGTTGATCTTCGTATTCTGCAGGATTTTATTTTCCCGGTGGGTAAACGAACCAACACCATACAATTAAGCCTCGATTTTGTGAACCTGGGTAATTTGCTGAACAGTAACTGGGGTGTGGTAAAATATGCAACTACATCGGGATATTTACAACCGTTAAGTGTGAGTTATAATAATAACAACCCGGTATACCAGTTCGATCCCTCCCTGACCTCTACCTTCATAGCCAGTCCCGACCTGCAATCGCGCTGGCAGATGCAGATTGGGTTACGGTATATATTTTAGTAGGTTTTTGTTTCAAAGTGGGGCGTCGGGAACGAGGGGGTAAGTTTATGGTTTGTGGTTTGTTGTTTATGGTTGTCTAAATTCAGGGCGGTTGATGGATTTTGAGCCGGCTGAATTTTATAGAAACGATCGAATTAAAGAACCACAAACCATAAACCACAAACGGCTATTAATGTATCCTGTTTCTAACCCAAATTAACCAGATCACTCCTGCCAACGCAAAGATAGATATAAGTGATACCGGAATATGGCCTACCAAATTGGTAGCTGACGTCAATAGCTGCATTCCCAATGCAAGTAGTGAAAGGCCGAGGCCGGCCCCGATAAAATACGAAGTAGTACAAATTCCTGCTGCCACGCCTTGCTGGTTCACGGGAATATCGCGTATAGCCAGTGAGGTTAAACTTGGATAACAGACCGACATACCGCTGCCCGTAACACAGGCGATGGAACATAAGATCAGGGGCAGGTTATGATCGAATAAGATTGCGGTCATTAATAACAATGCGCCGGCAAGCATCAGGCACATACCGAGGATACCGGTTTGCATAACCGATAATTTTTTGAAAAGCGCCGGAACGGCATATCGCGATACCAGGAACGAAACCATGCTGAAAGGGAAAAGAAGCAGTCCGGCATGGGCGGCACTGAATTGCATATTCTGTTGCAATACCAGCGACAGCAGGAACAGGTAGCTTAAAAAGAAAGCGCCCAGTAAAATGGTTATTATGTTCCCGGTAATAGTGCCGGTACTTCTGAACAAAGAGAGATCTATCAATGGTTGAGAGCGTGCCCGTTCACGGCGTTTAAAAATAACCCAGGCTGTAATGATAACCGCTGTGCAGGAAAGCAACAGCCAGTATTTTTTTGAGAAGTCGGCCAGGTAATGAACAACATACGAGATCATTACAATGATCATCGTAAGCAGGATGCTTGATATGATGTCGGGAAATTGCTGTTTTTTATCTACTACATCTTTGTCGATATAGCGATAAGCCAAGGTCAGAGCTGCGGTGATCACGGGAACATTAATAAAGAAGATCCATTGCCAGCCCAGGTAAGTAGCCACAATACCACCCAGAGCCAGACCGCAACCTGAACCAATGGCCGCAAATGAACTAAAGATGCTTATCGACCGGTTTCTTTCTGCCGGTTCTGTAAATGTGTTTGTAATGATTGATAAGGCGGAAGGCATTACCATAGCCGCAGCCAGTCCCTGCAATGCCCTGAAAATGGTAAGCAAAATAAAATTGTTCGAAAGGCCTGCACCCAGCGAGGTGAACAGGAAAAGTCCGGCGCCGGTCATAAATATATTTTTCCGGCCAAGGGTATCGGAAAGTTTACCGCCTATTACCAAAAAGCCGCCGTAAAAAAGAACATAAACTGTTTGCACCCATTGAATGGTTTCAGCATTTAAATGAAACTGCTGTTGCATTAAGGGTATGGCAAGATTGAGAATGGCAATGTCAAGCGCCTCGAAAAATATAGCAGTTGAAGCTACTATCAGTATGATTTGTTTTCTACGCATCCTGCTCTTAATTGTTCTGTACAAAACTAAAAATATGTTTACTTGTACGTTTATATATTAAAAATTTGGAACAAATAGGTAATTTAGTAGCATTTTACAGAACAAACACATAGTTCGGCATGCGTATTAAAACCAAAACAGAACAACCGGCTACCGCTCCTGTTTCACTCGATGAAAAAGACTATGCGATTCTGCGTTTGCTGGAACAAAACGCCCGGCTTACCGTGCGGGAAATTGCTGCCGGTATTCACCTGAGCGCTACGCCTGTTCATGAACGCATAAAGCGAATGGAAGCAAGCGGCGTTATTAAACAATATGCCACCCTGCTCGATCACCGGAAAGTGCAAAAGGGCATCATGGTCATATGTTATATTTCATTAAAGGAGCATAACCGCAGGATTGCTAAGGTATTTATCGATGCGGTGACCGGTTTTACCGAAGTGCTGGAATGTTATAATATATCCGGTGAATTTGATTTTATGCTGAAGATCGTTTCGGAGAATATGGAATCTTACCATGATTTCTATCTGCATAAATTAAGCATGATAAAAGGCATCAGCCATACACAGAGCATTTTTGTAATGGGCATATTGAAAGATACCCACCAGTTATTGTAGTAGCGAATGGTAAGTGGCGGGTAGGCGGTGGGGAAATGCAGGTGGTTAAATTAAGTAGCGAGGTTGGAATAACAGCCCTACTACCCACTTGCCGCTACCCACTAGCTGAGAAAAGTTAGTAACGGTTATGGTAAAATTATTTCTTACGTTTTTGAAAAGAATATCTTTTCAAAGCGCTAATTTGCCTTTGGTAAAACTTCACTGTACTTGCGTAAAAGTCTTCTGTAAAGATCGCCGGCGGCTTATACAATATTTAACCAGAAAGCATCAGGAAATGTAATTCACTAATTACGCTGTGACTAAATCACTGTGGAGATACCATTTTGTTAAATACTTAAACTTTATCTATGCGCAATGTTTACCTCGCACTCAAAAGAATTGTTGTGTTTTTTTTGTTATTAGGTTGTGTAACGGCCTTTGTTGCACCGGTCGATAATTTTTTTTACCCGAAGGAGGATGCGGCTGAAACGCCGGTAGCCCGTGTCGATACCACGCACATCCCCGATACCACCACGCCGGTAATTTTTAATTTCTGGCCAACGAGCGGTCAGAAAGGAACTGCGGTGTATATCCTCGGTAAGAACATTCACAACGCTACTGCAGTTCGCTTTGGTGGCGTGCCGGCCGATAGCATTATGTTTTTGAATGATTCTACGATCCGGGCTATCGTTGACACCGGTGCAACCGGCAGCGTGTCTGTAACAACTCCATTTGGTACTGCTTCAAAACCCGGCTTCACATTTATTGCCGATACCACGAATATCCCTGATAGTACATGCCCTGCTATTGTAAACTTCTGGCCAACCAGTGGTCAAAAGGGTACATCGGTATATATATTCGGGTCAAACTTTAACGGTGCTACAGCCGTTCACTTTGGAGGTGTACTTGCCGACAGTATAGTAATTATGTCAGACACTGTGATTAAGGCTATTGTTGACACCGGTGCATCAGGAAGTGTGTCAGTGGTTACGCCTTATTGTTTTGCAACGAAACCCGGCTTCACATTTATTGCCGATACCACTAACATCCCCGATACCACCGCGCCGGCAATTTTTAATTTCTGGCCAACGAGCGGTCAAAAAGGAACTGCGGTGTATATCCTCGGTAAGAACATTCACAATGCTACTGCAGTTCGCTTTGGTGGTGTGCCGGCCGATAGCATTATGTTTTTGAATGACACTACGATCAGGGCCATTGTTGACACAGGAGCAACCGGCAATGTTTCCGTACAAACGCCATACGGCACTGCAACGAAACCCGGCTTCACATTTATTGCCGATACCACGAATATCCCTGATAGTACATGCCCTGCTATTGTAAACTTCTGGCCAACCAGTGGTCAAAAGGGTACATCGGTATATATATTCGGGTCAAACTTTAACGGTGCTACAGCCGTTCACTTTGGAGGTGTACTTGCCGACAGTATAGTAATTATGTCAGACACTGTGATTAAGGCTATTGTTGACACCGGTGCATCAGGAAGTGTGTCAGTGGTTACGCCTTATTGTTTTGCAACGAAACCCGGCTTCACATTTATTGCCGATACCACTAACATCCCCGATACCACCGCGCCGGTAATTTTTAATTTCTGGCCAACGAGCGGTCAGAAAGGCACTGCGGTGTATATCCTCGGTAAGAACATTCACAACGCTACTGCAGTTCGCTTTGGTGGCGTGCCGGCCGATAGCATTATGTTTTTGAATGACACTACGATCAGGGCCATCGTCGATACCGGAGCAACCGGCGGCGTATCTGTTACAACCCCATATGGTACCGCCTCAAAACCGGGCTTTACTTATATAGTTGATACTACGGGTAACGATACCTTGTTTGTAAACGCACGTACGATCACCGCCACCGGAACTACACGTGCATCTTTTATACTGTATCCCAACCCCGCATCGAAGTATGTGATCTGGCAGCAGCCTGTTACCAGTCACAGAACTCGTTTGCAGTTGGTTGATATGACAGGCCGGGTGGTGAAACATGTTGTTGTGGGAAGCAATACGCCGCAAACAACCATTCCCCTGAGTGGGTTGCAACCTGGTGTTTATAAACTCATGTGGACAAACGGACAAAACAAATTGAGTCGTACGTTATTGATAAAATAATTGTACAGGTATAAAAAGCAAGGGGTGACCACGGTATAAACCGTGTCACCCCTTTTTCTTTAGCCATGAAAAACTATTTATTGTTCATGATCGGTAGCTGTAGCCAGTTCTCTTACCGATTCCATATCCTGTTGAACCGCTTTTATTTTGAGCTCGGCCAGTTGATATGAGTCCTTACCAAGGAATACATGTAATGGCGGATTTTGTTGCTCGGCAATTTCGATCATCACAGCGGCAGCTTTAACAGGATCGCCGATCTGATTGTTGTTGATCTGGTTCTGGTGTGCATTTTGAGACTCGCGAACGTTTTTGTAATCGGCGATCTCATTTTTAGGAACACCCAGCGATGCATCGAGGAATTCAGTTCTGAAATAACCGGGTGAAACTATCGATACGGTTATGCCGAAAGGGTTTACTTCAGTTGCCAGTGATTCTGAAAAACCATGCATCGCAAATTTGGTAGCGATATAACTGCCAAAACCGGGGAAAGTACCGGTAAAACCACCGATAGAGGCAATGTTATAGATGTGTCCCGATTTTTGTTTGCGCATATACGGCAATGCTTTCCTGATCACATGCAGCACACCAAATACATTCACATCGAAATTCTGCCGTACTTCTTCATCGGATAATTCTTCCAGGCTGCCAAATAACCCATAACCTGCATTGTTAACCACTACATCGATGCTGCCAAAATGCGAAACGGTTTCTCTAATGGCGTTTTCAACGCTGTTCTCATTTGTAAGATCAACCGATAAAGGCAGAAATACTTCACGGCCGGCATTCACCGCCTGTTGCAGATCGTTTACATTACGTGAAGTGGCAGCCACACGATAACCTGATGACAATAATTTTTTAACAAGGGCGAGTCCCAATCCTTTTGACGCGCCGGTTACAAACCATATCTTATTTTTCATAAAAAGTTTTTATTTGATTGTTATAAGTTTTGCTTCGTTCATGAACTTGATAACACAAAGATATATTGCCTTCATGCCTGCATTATTATTGCTTTCAAACAGATAATTGTATAATTCAAACATGTGTGGGTGGCGGTTAGGTTGTTTGAAGTTGACAGGTTGACAAGTTGACGAGTTAACACGTTAACAAGTTGACAAGGTTCTTTTGTGCGGCGACCTGATCAATAACTGGCAGATTGAGAAGTTGATAGTGTTGATATAGTTGATAGAGGAAAAATGAAATGGTTGGCAGGTTGGCAATTGAGAAGTTGATAAAGGCTATTAAGGGAAGGCGGGAGGAGGATGTTGGCAGGTTGACCTGGAAGGGAAAACGGAATTAAGAATTGGGGATTAGGAATCAATATGAAAGGGGTTGATAAATATTTTGGTACAAAATAAATTGACAGTCTGAAACGGGATCTGAATTCCCTTATCAACCTGTTAACTTGTCAACTGCTTACCGTGTAATACTTCATATCACTTCACCGGAGATCTAACTACGGTAAGCGCTCGGCGTCATATTGGTCTGCTTCTTGAAGAAATGATTGAAATGCGCCGGCTCTTCAAAACCCAAAGAATAGCCGATTTCGGAAATATTCCAATTGGTATGCTTCAGCAATGTTTTTGCTTCACTGGTAAGCCGTTCAAAGATATGTTCGGTGGTGGTTTTGCCGGTGGTCAATCTTATTGCACGATTCAAATGATTTACATGTACTGCCAGTTGCGATGCAAAATCCCGCGCCGAACGTAATGTGAAACGCTGGTTAGGCGATTCTATGGGGAATTGCCTTTCAAGTAGTTCAGTGAACACCGCGGTTATCCGCGCATTGGCATCCGTATGCTGGTACAATGTTTCGGTAGGTTGCATTTTCAATGCATAGTGGATCATCTCCATAATATAATTACGGATAAGATCGTATTTGAAGGCATAATCGGATTTTATTTCATCGATCATTTTTTCAAATATCTGCTGCACGAATTTATCCTGCGTTTTGTTCAAACCATAACTGGGTTTGTTGCCCGCAATGAACATGGGCAGGTCTTTGATACCACCGCGAATGCGTTCAGTAAAAAATGCTTCCTTGAAAATGCAGAAAAATCCTTTCGGGTCTTCAGTCAGCGGTTCAAAGGTATAAGGCACATTCGGGCTGAAGAATATAAGTGTTGAACCGGTTACCTCAATGCTTTTGTCGGCATAATGATATATATACGGTCCCTGCATGAGGGAGATCTTATAATAATCGCGGCGGGTGTAAGCCACAGGCGTTTTACCCTGCCCTACGCAATCCTCTACCCTAAATACATTAAAATGACCGATATCCTGTTTCAGGTTATCGGGTAACCAGTTCATTTTTTGGCGGTAAAAATCTTCCAGTGTCTCTGTTCTGCCCATATACTAAATTTAAGCAAAATGTATGTAACTCCCATTCCACCGTTTCCGCTTCACCTTATAAAATTACAACAATCGCCAGGCCGGCACTTTATACGATTCAAACAAAAACTTGTAAAATTCAAACAACCAGGCCGGTTTATTATTCCGCCATATCGCAATAATAGGCACGGGTACTGTCTTTTGCGAAATATAGGATCAGGTCATGATTGGGGTCTTCAGGATCGTATTTGCGCATGATTTTAAATCCTGCACCCAGGTTTTCGGGGATAAACCATTCAGGTTGAGGGCTATATTCGGGAATGTTCCCCGATTGAGTGGATGGTTTTAGTTCTTTTTCGATAATAACACGTTTTATTTCATTTGGGCAGGTAGTAAACTCAAGCCAGATGCAACAGTCGATTTTAGGTATATAGGCATCCTGGCTATTGATCACCGTTACGCAGTTTGTTTCGGGTTTGCCGAGCACCGCTGTATACATTTCCATGCCAGTACGTTTAAATGGATTATCGATCTTTGTTTTTTTTATTTTATTGTATGCTTTGCTGGCAAAAAGAAATCCGGTGTAGATGCCTGTCCCAATGGCGAAAAGCAAAAAGAGCAGGGAAAAGTAAACGGCCTGCCGGCTTTTTTTAACAATACCGAGTAATAACAGAACACCAAAAATGATGATGAAACCAACGGTAATAAGAATAAAGGTTAGCATGTTATTATATTAGCAGGAACAGGGTTGCAGCCCGCTGCCGGGAGTTTAATTTTTTATTGCCTGTATCACTTCCCGAAGATATTTATTTTCATCAATGGTTAAAACGCCCAGCCGTACAACTATCAGTTTTTTGGAAGGAATGATAAAAATATTCTGACCGCCAAAACCGTCAGCAAAGTACATATCCGCCGGTGCATCGGGGAACCAGCGTTTCGAAGCGTCAGTATCACCGGCGCCATTTAACCAGAACTGGTATCCGTAGCGTTTTTGTTTATTGGCGAAAGCAGGTTGAATTGTTTGCTGAACCCAATTGTCTGGTAACAACTGTTCACCCTTCCACATGCCATTATTACAATAAAGTAAGCCAAAGCGTGCAAAATCGCGGGCCGAGGCATAGCTATACGAAGAGCCAATATAAGTACCCGAGGCGTCGGGTTCAAGCACCAGTGAATGCATGTTAATTTTATAGAACAATGACTCATAAGGAAAGGCCGGGTAAACGGAATCACCCACTGTGTGGCGAACGATGCGGCTTAAAATATTGGCATTGCCGCTTGAATAATTGAAGATGGTGCCTGGTTGAAATTTTAAAGGCAGGGCGGCGGCAAAAGCGCCCATATCGCCACGCTTGAATAACATATTCGTTGCTTCGCTGGGTGAACCGTAATCTTCCGTGAAATCGAGGCCGCTTGTTTGCTGCAGCAATTCTTTCAGCGTGATCCTGGCCTTGTCGGTGTTTTTCCATTCGGGAACCGGCGCCGGCGCATCGGGGTTTAGTTTTCCGGCCTTTACCAATACGCCTATAACGGCGGCGGTCAGGCTTTTACTCATCGACCAGCCGATCATTGGCGAGTTTTTGTCGAAACCGGGCGCATAACGTTCACCGATTATTTTTCCATCATACACCACCAGGAAGGCGCGGGTATAAGCCGGTTTCCCTTTTTTGCTGACTGCCTGCATGGCATTGTCGATCGCTTTTTGTAATTGAGCGGTATCCACATTGGCCGGAACCGGTTCGGCTGTCTTATCGCCAGATGGCCAGGCAATGGTATCCCTGTTTTCTGGTGGAGGCGCAGGAATGTAAAAACGCTGTTGCCTTATCTCTGCTTCGGTAAAGTCATTCACCAGCGTACAACCGATGCGGTGGCGGTAAATAGCTTTGATCTTTGCCAGGCCAAAAACGGAGGCCGTAACCGAACTGTCTTTTGAATCGATATCGTATGATGCCAGTGAAACCGGGAAGAACGATAGCTCCTGTTTTATTACGCTATCGGCATTTCGACGTTGCAGGTAAATACCGGAAGCCAGGTTCTTGGCGCCATAACCGCTGATAATGGGGAACGCCCGCCAGCAATACCAAACGCCGTAACCCAGGGCCACTGCCAGCAACAACAGAATAACACGAAGGATCTTTTTATATAACCGCATTCAGATAAGTATTTAAGAGTTAATAAAATTCGCACTTTACAGGATATGATTTGTAAGAAATTGGAATTATGTTTATGAAAATGTATTAGTGCCATGCCCAAAAGAGAAAAAGATATTTTTTCATTGTATGACCCGTTCATTGAATGTGGCGAAAGTTTGGATATTAATATCAATAAAAAACGTTCTTATGGCTTTTATATAGGTATTTTAATCTTCTTTTTGATACTAACGGCAAGCGCGATCTATGAAGGTCAGTTAAAGGCTATAATTTTTGCTTCCCTTTCAATATTTTGTATAGCAATAATATGTATAGTCATTTATTTGAGAAAAAATCCTGTTATAGTAATAGATGAAAAAGGAATTATTAAAAAAGAGAAATTCTATAGCTGGGAGAAGATCGAGTCAATTAAATTTGAGTCAGCTTCAGATCTCGAAGGTAGTGATAATATAAAAATATATCTAAAAGATGGAGAACAAGTTCGTCTGGGCCTTGAACCTCTTTTATTTTTGGACCAGAAACCAAAGATTATAGCAGCCCATATCATAAAGTATTTTAAAGCTGATTAAGCGCATCTCTGCCAAACTTGTTATTTTTATCGCCAAATGAACTGCTGCTAATGAAAAAAATATGCCTGTTATTAAACGTATTCCTCTGCGGGCTATTTGTGTGTGCTCAAAATACCATCGGTATTCCCAATATTACCAACTACTATAAACAGGAATATAATGCCGGCCGCCAGAACTGGGGCATTGCGCAGGACCGCCACGGTATCATGTATTTTGCCAATAACAATGGCCTGCTAAGTTTCGACGGCACCTTCTGGCGTACCTATCCCATACCCAATGCAACCATCGTTCGCTCCCTGGCCATCGATAAGAACGGCAGAATATATGTCGGCGGCCAGCAGGAGTTTGGTTATTTCTCCCCCAATCAATACGGTGAACTGGAATATACTTCCCTGCGTAAGGATTTACCAACAGCAGAGAACGATTTTGCCGATGTATGGGCCATTCAGATAGTTAACGATCGCATCTTTTTTCACTCCAATAAAAGAATATTCGAATATGCGAATGCCACTTTGAGATCATATTCCAGTGTTTACTGGGGATTCCTCGGTTATGCCAATAACGAGTTGCTGGCTTTTGAATACCAGAAGGGTTTGTTGTATTATAACAATGGCAACTGGCTGCCACGGATAAAAACGGGCTCATTGCCAAAGGGCATACAATTAAAAGCCGTTACTAACCTCGGTAACGACAGCCTGTTGCTGACCTCCGTTGCCCACGGTTTGTTTATATTAAAAGGTGAAGCTGTTACTCCTTTCGAAACGCCCGACATAAACGACATTGCCGCCAAAAACATCTTCGGCGCCTGTTTGCTGTCGCCCGGTAAAATTGCATTGAACACCAACCTTGGCGGGTGTATTGTAATTGATAAGAAAGGGAATTTTATTCAACGCCTTACAAAAAGTGAAGGCATCCAGAACAACAACGTGCTAAGCATGTTTGTCGACAAAGACCGTAACCTCTGGCTGGGCCTCGATAATGGCATCGACCTCGTCTCCTGCAACAACGCTATCAAAAATATCTTTCCCGAGCCCATCGACCGCAATACCGGTTATACCTCTATTGTTCATAAGAACCGGTTGTACCTGGGCGTAGCCACCGGTTTGTACAAAGCCGATCTTACCGGCAGCGGTGAAGATATCAGTTATATCAAAAGTTCATTTTCGCTGGTTGAAAATTCAAAAGGACAGGTATGGAATGTTTCAGAAGTGAACGGCCAGCTGTTGATGGGCCATAGCCAGTCGGGATTCATAGTAAATGATAATAAAGCCACCTTACTCGATAAAAGAACCGGCTTCTGGATCTTTGCTCCCTTATACGACAGTATTCCTTCTTCCGTGATCGTTGCCGGAACATATAACGGTATCAATTTCTACAATTATAATAATGGCCGCATCACCATTTCAAACGACCACGCAACTTTTGAGTCGGCCCGCTATGTGGTAAAGAATAAG
The DNA here is from genome assembly GCA_966211305.1 of uncultured Niastella sp. Classification (GTDB taxonomy): domain Bacteria; phylum Bacteroidota; class Bacteroidia; order Chitinophagales; family Chitinophagaceae; genus Niastella. The sequence continues at coordinate 2,444 of CBIHPC010000005.1, read as the reverse complement.
AACATCATTTGGACAATACATCCCTATAAAGGCCTGTACATGGTTTCTTTCAATGAAAAGAAACAACCGGTGGTTACAACCTATGCCGATAAGAAAATGATCCTCTCGCAAAATCATAATCACCTCTATCGCATTGCCGGCCGAATGGTATTGACCACCGATAATGGCATTTTTGAATTCGATAATGCCATCGACGATTTCGTTCCTTCCTCTTTTTTCAAAAAGCTTTTTGGCGATACGCCAATCGATTATTTAAAGGACGACAAAAACGGCAACATCTGGTTCTGCAGCCGGAAGAGAGTAGGAGTGGCGGAATATGACAACGGCAAATACCGGCTGGTGTACCTGCCCGAACTGGACGACCGTATTATGAGCAATGGGTTCGAGAACATCAATGTCATCGACAGCAACAATGTTTTGATAGCAGCTGAAAAAGGGTTCTTCCATATAAATTATGCGCGGTATAAAAAAAGCAGGTTGCAGCTCAGCACGCTCATCAGAAAGGTACAGGTTGATTCAAAAAGAGAAGCGCTTATTTATGGCGGCTATGAGCAGCCGGTAAAAGCCGTTAAGCCCGATATTGCTTACGCTTCCAACTCATTGTATTTTGAATGCAGCGCCATAACATATGGACAACAACAAACCACTTCGTATAGCTACTTTTTAAAAGGGTTCGACAAAGAGTGGAGCGCATGGAGCCGGAAAACGGAGAAGGATTATACCAACCTGCCGCCGGGGGATTATGTTTTCCAGGTAAAAAGCAGGAACAACGTCGATAATGAATCGCCGGTTACCAGCTATTCCTTCACCATTTTGCCACCCTGGTACCGCACCTGGTGGGCATATATATTATATGGTGTACTGTTGTTCGCCATTTTGTATTGGTTCTATAAAAATCAACAATTCAAATACCGCAAACGGGAAGCGCAAAAGTTACTGCAGCAACAACTGAGGTACGCCGAAGAACAGAAACAACTGCAGATCCTTCATGAACTGCAAATGGGTAAACGGGAAAAAGAGATCATTCAATTAAAGAATGAAAAGCTGCAGGCCGATATCGGGCACAAGAACTCCCAGCTTGCTTCCACTGCCATGAACCTGGTGCGAAAAATGGAGCTTTTTTCAAAGATCAGGGACGACCTCAACGCCTTCAAAAATAATGAGGAAACCAGGGCCGCCTCAAAAGAGTTCCAGAAGATCATTCGCATGATCGACAGTGAGCTCGATGTTACCCGGGAATGGGAGCAGTTTACCGAGCACTTCGACCAGGTACATTCCAATTTTTTGAAAAAGCTGAAAGAGCAATGGCCCGATCTTACCCCCACCGAACTTAAAATGGCCGCTTACCTGCGGTTGAATTTAACCAGTAAGGAGATCGCCCACCTCATGAACATCTCCATCAGAGGTGTGGAAACCGGCAGGTACCGCCTACGCAAAAAGCTGGGATTAACCAGCAATGATACCAGTTTGTACGATTTTCTGATATCAATGTAAACGCGGAACGCTAAAGGCTTAACGCCCACCTCCGTCATTCGGGTCTCGCGTATAAATGCGAAGAACCAAAAATCGCGAGCATGCGTTCAGCATTCAGCGTTCGCATCAACTAATTGATTATCATTAATTCATTTTTTGCCTGACGAGGTTTTGACGTAGTCCAAAATTGACGTTTAGGACTGTTTATTCGTTTTTTTACAATTCGAAAAATCAAACAGCTGCCATCTATGCGTCAAAAACGATTGTCTTTGGTTATCCTGTCGTGTCTGATTTTATCCCCCTTTGTAAAAGCCCAAACAGACAGTACTCCACAACCTGTTACCATTGTACCCGGGAGAAATAATTATTATTTGCTGTACCAGGTACAACCGAAAAAGAATAGTACATCGGCCGTTTCGGAAGTGTTCACGCCCGACCTCATTAAAACCAACACCCCCACTTTTGGCGGCTGGCTGGCAGGTCGTGTAGCCGGCTTACCTGCTTTTCAAACATCCGGCGAACCGGGGAATAATGCGTACCCTGTTTTAAATTCCGATGGCTCATTCGGCGGTAATGCCGATTAGGTGAAACGAGGTTGAAGATACTGGCCTGCAAAGGCGGCTTCAATCTTCAAAGCATTGCGTTTGTAAAGGAATAAACAGAAAAACACTATGGAATATTATTTGCAATAGGAACGCTTTTTTCTCAAACCTTTAAAATGTAAAAAATGCAAAGTAACCTTGTCGTACTCAAAGCAGGTCTTTTGACCATAACGATTGGCTTGCTGTTAACTGGTTGTAAAAAATCAATCATCGACAGCAATGATCAGCAACAGGAAACATCAAACGATGCAACTGTGCATACCGAAGCTATCAACAGCAATATTTCGGTGAACTGGAACAATTATTCCGACGGTACGTGGACGACGGCAGAGGCCGCAGCTGATTTTGGAAATATCAGCGGCTGGAACG
>CBIHPC010000004.1:0-89525 GCA_966211305.1 uncultured Niastella sp. | reverse complement strand
CTTGCACCCCATACAAGTGCGCTACCGGGCTGCGCCACCACCCGAACTTCAATGTGCCAGGATTAAAAAAACTCGCTTTTTGGCTGTTTTTAATAGCCTCACATCGCTTTTGGGGTTGCAAATTTAGCTTAAAAAGTTGATTTCCTGAAAAATATGGTATAAAATGATAAAATTTTTTATTTCTCACCCGGGGTGGTTGGATTTTTTTTAATATCAAATCTGCACGCTCCCACCCTAACCACTGTTTTATAAGACGGTTCTTTCTGTCTAAAAATCTTACATATATCAGCTGCATTCCGGTGAATCGTTCATAAAACAAACCGGTTCCGCCGAAGCAGAACCGGTTGTTATGAAACAATGTAATGTCAGATGCATATCCCTGCACCCGGTTCCCGTTAACTGGTACCTGGTAACCGGTAACCGGCGCCTGCTGAATCACCCTGGCCACGGGCGGCGAATAAACGACCTGTTTACCCTTGCCAACGGCAATTACGCGGAACCAGTAACGGGCAACCGAACTCAATAATACTCATCTTGTAAAGCACAAAATGCACATGTTCTACAGTGAGTCCGGATCAGTTGACTTCTGACTGATCATTTTTTGGCGATGCTTTTTTCCCCATTCATACATGGCGATAATCACGTCTATAAGGGGTAAGTTCATACTCTACCATGATGGGGCTTGTGTTCAGTACCGTTCGGGTAACCAAACCATTGGTTTCCATCTCCTTCAATTCTTTCGATAATATCCGGAGCGATATCCCGTTTATTTCGAATGCACCTTGCTATGTTTACCGACCCCGCCATGACCAAGGAAGCCTATGCCAACCTGTGGACTGAAGACGCCGTGCACGAATATCCATATGCACCTGCCCCCTACTCCTCGCAGTTGGAAGGGCGAGACACTATTACGTCGTACATAGCTAACTTGGCTCAAAACGCTACCAACTGGAGTTTTACCAACTTTTCCTTCTCGGCCACTGCTAATCCCGATACGGTATTCGTGGAGTTCGAAGGCAGTGCCCTTGTGACTGCTACCGGCAAAACGTACCAGCAGATCTACGTAGGTCGCATTACGTTGCGGGGAGGGAAAATTGCGCACTACCGTGAATTTTGGAATCCTGGTTGGATCTTGGATGCCTTTCTCTAGCGTACTTCCGCGTTGCCTGCATGGATTGTGGCAGATCCATAACTCTACTTTTTGTATATGCCGAAGGTACCAACTTTGCTGAATCTATTGTAATGACAGTATCATACCAGGAACTGATATTGTTTCAACGAGACTTTACTCAGCTGGTTGAGTGATGCAGATCATAGGAATATTTTGCTACTTCGTCTAACTTAAAGAAGTCAAAAACAAAATCATATGAACAGTTCACAGATCCATCTTGCACTTACACATGTGCCTGTGATCCTCTCGATTGTCAGCCTGACTGTTTTGATAGTAGCTATGATCAACAAGAATGATGTGCTGACCAAAACAGCCTATTACCTTTTGTTTTTTGCCGGCGTATTCGCCGTTCCTGTATTCTTTACAGGTGAAGGTGCAGAGGAAATTGTAGAACACCTGCCAGGCGTATCGGAAAATATCATTGAAAAGCATGAAGACTTCGGAAAAATGGCTTTTGGCAGTATAGGTGTTACGGCCATTGTATCATTAACGGGGATCCTGCTTTATACAAAATCTGAATGGCGCAGGTTTATAAAGTCCCTGGTGTTGTTCCTGGCTTTAGCCACCAGCGGTATCATGATCGCGACGGCCCATCTGGGCGGGCAGGTTCGGCACACTGAAATGCGCTCCGGTTCCCCGGCGCAAGGTACAATTGAGTTAAATGGGGGATTTACAAGCGATGATTAGTGAACAGGGGCCCTGGCACAAGCATAATGAAACCTAATTGACCAAAATAAGAAAAAACTTCTTTATGTATCATCTTAGCAAAAAATTACCTGGCAGTTTTAATGAAGCGATTGACAAAATTACCAGTGAACTTAAAAAAGAAGGGTTTGGCATTATTACCACTATCGATCTAAAAGAAACATTCAAAAAAAAGATCAATACCGACTTTCGCAATTATATTATTCTTGGCGCCTGCAATCCGCATTACGCTTACAAGGTTTTACAACTGAATGACAAACTGGGCGTATTCCTTCCCTGCAACGTAGCTGTTCAGCAACATGCTAACGGAGAGGTGGAGGTTTCAATCATAGATCCCGCCGAAGTAATGGAAACAGTTGGCGATCCTGGTCTTACTTCATATGCCGCAGAAGTTACCGAAGCGATGAAGCGTGTTCTGGCGCGACTTTAGGATCAACCATAGTTAAGACGCTCACTGAAATGGCTGGTACTCCTTATTTTTCTGTCTGAGGTTGCCCGCCACACACTTCGCAGAAACTTTCTACGAAGAAGCTTCGGGTAAAGTGCTCTTGTTTGCGATTACGGACCGCGGCTGCCGCGAACCGTCATTAGGATACTATTCACTATTATCATATAATCAAAGGAGGATTGGGTATTCCGCTCCTCCTTTTTAACCAATTTAATTACTGCAACCGCAACCACATGAACAGCTATTGCCAGGACAATTATCGCCACAGGAACAAATGACAGTATTTAAGTTGGTGGTACCGCAGGTGCAGGTGTTTGTGTTTTCCATTTTGTTTACAATTTTATTTTTTTGAATGATTTGATCGTACAAAGTTACTTTTACAAAAGGCCTTGCCCTGTACACTTTAAAGCAATAGATTTATATAATTCCGTCTTTTTCCGGGAACGGCAGGTACCTTTAATTTTAAAACAACTACCTGGTATATGCAGTCAAAAGCCTCTATATATATAAGTCCTGCCCGGATGATGGTGGTTTCTCCTCACCTGTCGGCTGATATTCATCAACATGCAGTCATTCAGTTCACCTGTTCCCTTGAAGGAAGACCGTTTTCTGTGTGGACGGAAAGCGAAGGATGGCGGCAGGCGGAAGCAGTGCTTATTAATTCAGGGGTTGCACACAGCGTGAAAGATTTTGGTGGCTGGCAGGCGACCATATGTATTATTCCAGACATATGGCAAGGCTGCCGGGTTCAACAAAAAATATTAAAAGGCAGTGGTATAAAATATTTTCAGGCAAATGAAATCGGTCCTTTGACAGAAGCCCTGCAAATTACCCGGCAAAAAACACTTGAAGATGGGCCTGCCTTTCATTCAATTATCAATTTCATATTTAATTATCTTCTTCAGGAAAATATTCCCGATCCGCCACTCGACGACCGTATAATCAGGTCGCTCCAATATATAAAGCAAAACATTCAAAATAACATTTCTGCAGCGGCGCTGGCCGCGCAGGTGCATTTGTCGCAGGACCGCTTTCTGCACCTTTTCAAACAACAGATTGGCGCGCCGCTACGGCAATATGTATTATGGCAGCGCCTGGCAGCAGCCATTCAGGTATTTGTGGCAGGTAAATCGATAAAAGAAGCTGCATATGAAGCCGGTTTTTCTGATCCTGCGCATTTTTCCAGATCCTTTCAACAGATGTTCGGCGCACTTCCTTCATCTTATACCGCACTTAAAACCATGTATCATTTTGCATTCTTCGATGATCTTTGATTTTACCATCCACTTTCTCTTTAAAAATAGCCAGTTTATACAAGTCCATAGCTGCTTTATTCAAAAGGATCGGGTTACAACTATATAATTTTGTACCCTAAAACAAATAATCGAAAAATGAGCCTGCTAAATCAATCAACACAAAAGGGAAAAAAGCCTTCACATTCAAGCGCCATAAAACCGGTGACGTTAGTAAAACCTTTTTTAAAACTGTCTGTTGAATGGCAGATTTTGTTTGCCCTGCTCCTGCTGATGGGCGTACGGCTGGTTACTATAATTGTGCTTGTGGTGAAGCAGTTATAGCCCTGGTAACAAGATCAGGGAATTAAAAAAAGGCCATTAAGATCATGCTGATTAAAATTATATACACTTCCTTAAGAATAATGTAATGGCATATTGGCAGGTTTCTCTTTACTTTGATATTGTAAAACATGTGCTATGCAGAACAACCGTAAGTTACTTATTAAGGGCATGGTTTGTGAGCGATGCATTATAGTTGTAAAATCAGAATTGGAAAAAGCTGGTTTTGAAACAGGCAGTATTGAACTCGGAGAGGTAACCTTATCCGGTTCGCTGACAGCGGAAGATGCCATTTTGCTGGAAGAAAAACTGGCGCCGTTCGGATTTAAACTGGTGGAGGATAAAAGAGAAAAAATTGTACAGCAGATCAAAGCATTGCTCAAAGAAGTATACAGCGGCAGTTTTGATTTTCCAAACAGGTTCCGGTTTTCCGAACTTGCTGCGCAACGCCTGGGAATAGAATATGAAAAAATAAGCACCGCCTTTTCTGAAATGGAGAACATGACTGTGGAAAAATTCGTCATTGATTACCGCACTGATAAAGTAAAAGAGCTGTTGGTTTATACTGATGACACGCTCTCCGACATTGCATTTAAGTTGAATTACAGCAGTGTAGCCCACCTGTCTCGTCAATTTAAAGAGCAAACAGGATTAACTCCGTCGTATTTTAAACAGATAAAAAAGAGCAAATCTGCCATGACAAAGTGAAAAATATAGATCCCGTTTTAGTCATTTTTTGTTTGTTTATATGTTGGCCTCCGTTATAAACGGGGGCTTTTTATTTTCCCTCTCTGCAAATATTATAAAATATAGAGCCACCTGAAAGAAACGGGTATGTCGAAATTTGAATCAGCCATTCATGCAGCAGAGCAACGTTTCCGCCCTATTCTTATGACTTCGCTGGCAATGATCTTCGGCGCCCTGCCCATTGCATTTACCAGTAACAGCCGCCAGTCGCTGGGGATCGTAATTGCAGGCGGACTGGTGTTTGCCGGCATCTTGACCCTGTTCATCATTCCTGCAGTGTACACTTACATTTCTTCTTCAAAAACGAAAAGGATAATAAAGGAAGAGTCCTCACTTTTAAATGAACCTATAAACCAGATAGCCTGATATTTTAACATATAGATCATGAAAATACTTTTTCAAACCTGGATGGTTTCTGTACTAATAATAAGTACGGGAATATTGAAAGCTCAAACAAAACCACTGAGCTTACACGAGGCATTGCAACTGGCTTCAAAAGGTAACCGGCAGTTGCAGATCAAATGGCTGGAAAGTGAAAAAGCGACCGAAGCGGTAAAAGAAGCCCAAAGCTTTCTTTTACCATCGGTAGCTGCAAACGGATCATACAATATTTATGGTGAGCGGCCGGTAATATATCTCAGAAATGAAGTTGCCTCGCCAAAATTGAATGACGTGAAGTTTGGCGGCCGGTTTGCATTTGACGCCAATATCAATGCAAGTTATCCGCTCCTGAATCCCGTACTAAAAAGCAATGTAAGGCTTACTGGTTTTCATGAAAAGATCAGCAGGCAGGAAATAAAGGCAACAGCGGAAGACCTGGCTTTGACCATCTCCCAGTTATACCTTTCAATATTGATGAATAAAGAACAACAGGCAGTCCTTAGCCAAAGCCTGCTGCGTAACGAACAGGCCTTAAACGATTCCCGTTCATTATTCCTGCAGGGTAAAAGTTTAAAGACAGATACCCTGAGCAATTACATTTCGGTGCAAAACCTGAAAGCGGGCATTGCTGCATTGGAAAGTAACTATGCTGTATTATCGGTGCAACTGAAACAACTGATGGGCATTGAGGATGGTTCGGAATTCACATTAACAGACAGCCTCGGTTTCGCCGGCGAGAAATTAAACATAACCAGTACAGGCCTTTCCATTGCGCTTGAGAACCGTACAGATGTGCAAATGCAGGCATTAAGGATCGATCAGTCGAAAGAAATGTGTATAATGTGAAAGCGGGTTTTAAGCCGCAATTAACGGCTGTAGCCCAATACCAGGTTCAAAACCAGGCCGATGACCTGCAAACCGGCAATTATAGAATACCGCGTACTTCATTCGCAGGTGTAAGGTTAACGGTGCCAATCTATTCAGGCAACAGGTTAAAATATAAAACAACACAGGCAGAACTTAGGGCAAAACAAAACGAGATTGCCCTGTCTGACTTAAAAAACAGCATTAAAACCGAACTTGTTTCTTTACAAGCCAGGTTAAAGGAAGCGCACGATCAGTGGAATATACAGCAACAAAATGTAAAAGCAGCCCAGATAAACTTTAATATGATGAATGACAGATATCATCATGGATTAGGCAGCCGGCTTGAGTTGACCGATGCGGAACTGGCGCTTACAAAAGCACGGCTCAGCAACCTGCAGGCGGTATATACTATCCGGCTTTTGGAATTCCAATCAAAAAAGGTAATGGGTGTATTGCTATTGAATTAGGAAATTGAATGTACAACGGCGTAAACACAATATTTATACCTGAAAAATTTTAAGTAACTTAAGTCTGCACTGAAATACCCGCTGAAAGCAGATCAGAATGAGCAACCATAAGAACATTTCGATTTTAATGGCCGACTTAACCGGTTACACCGCAATGACGGAAATACATGGCGCAGAATCGGCATTTACTATTGTAACCAAATATTTACATCTGGCTGAAAAAGCCATGTACGGCAGCGCCCGGCTGCTGGAAAGAGTTGGGGACCAGTTGGTGATCATTTCTACGCAGCCATATGACATTGCCGTTACTGCCGCTCAACTAATGGAACTTTGCACTGCAGAACCTGAATTTTTACAAATACATGCGGGTATACACCATGGTTCCGTATTGGAAAATAATGGAAGCTTTTTTGGAGCTGCCATGAACCTTACGGCGAGAATTGCTTCAGGCGCCCCCAAAGGAAAGGTGTTATGCTCAGTGGATTTTATCAGCCAGGTGGCTCCTTATGGTCAATTTCAGTTTGAGCGTTTGCAGGAAGTTAAATTCAAAAATATCATGCAGCCGGTTACAGTGGGTGAACTGGTGATCCATAAACATGATGGAGCCGGACATATGCATGTTGATCCTGTTTGCCACATGCTGGTACATGAAGTCAATGCATTCAATTATACCCGCGATGGCAACACCTACCACTTCTGTTCAGATCAGTGCCTCGAAATTTTTATAAATAACCCGGTATTATACTAAGAATGTAAAGCCTTGCATACCACAAAAAAGATAAAAACCCCAATGAGCAGCCTGGCAGTTTCCATTTTGCTATTTATGGTTTGTTCAGGCGCAACGGCACAGCAACCCAATATTCCTGTACGTAACAATGTTCCCAACATACTGTTTTCAGATGTCAATATTGTTGATGTGAAGAATGGCATTGTTCTCAATAATATGGACCTGTTCATAAAGGATGACGTGATAGCCGGCATCAGCAAACACCGGAAAGAACCCAAAAAGCAGCAGGGCCTGGTGATCATACCCGGCAAAGGAAAATATATAATGCCGGGCCTCGTCGATTGCCATACTCACATCATTTTTAAGGAGGAACTCGTTAATTATTTAACCAATGGCATTACTACCGTATTCAGTCTTGGCAGTCCTGTTACCGTACTGGATTACCGGCGGCAGGTTAAAGAAAAGAAAATAACCGGTCCGGATATCTTTGCGGGCTGTATGCTCGATGCCATCCGTGAGGATTGGGGCGGTATCGTATTAAATAAAATGATCACTTCCGATACGGCCGTAACCGCGGTGATGAATGAAGTGGTCAATGAGGGCTGGGATTTTGTTAAGGTATACAATAACCTTTCTATCCCCGAATTTGATGCGGTGATGCGTATTGCCAGGTCAAAAAACATTCCTGTTATTGGCCATGGGGTGAGAGCTCCGGGACTGGAACATGCGCTTAGCAGCGGAATGGGTATGGTATCGCATGCGGAAGAATATGTATACGCATTTTTTAAAAATGGCATGGAGGAGAACCGCATTGCTGATGCGGTGTCATTAACAAAAAAATATGGGTCGTTTGTTTGTCCAAACCTTTACACTTTCCGTCAAATTGCGAAACAGTGGGGCGACAGCCTTGCATTTGCCCGGATTGTTGAAGAACAAGGCGATCGGAAAAACTATTTACACCCGTTTACGCTTAAAAACTGGTTCCATAATAATCCTTACCTGCACCGGAATGGCTCAGTTGATACAATGTATGCTTTTCTGGTAAAGCTGACATTCGCTTTACATAAAGCCGGCGTTCCATTGGTAGCCGGTACCGATTCGCCCATTATCCCCGGATGTTTTCCGGGTCTTTCGCTTGCCGAAGATCTGCGGTTATTAACCCAGGCAGGTTTAAGCAATGCCGACGCTATAAAGTGCGCCACAATGAATGCCGGGTTGTTTATACAGAAATACCGCAATAATGTTTCAAAACTTGGCCTCATAGAAGTGGAGTACCAGGCCGATCTGTTACTTCTCGATAAAAACCCGCTCGAAAACATTCAGCATGTGAGAAACATTGCGGGCGTAATGAGTAATGGAACCTGGTACCCTGCTAACGGATTCATTCAACTGAAACGCGATGCATTTTCAGGGCAGGAATAGTTAGAAAACAAACCGATGAAAGCCTTTTTCCGGTATTGATGAATATTGAAGTTAAAGAGGGTACCTGATGAGGCCAGGTAGTCGTTTAAGCGATTGTCAGGCCCATTTATTTCATAGAAAATAGCTTTCTGAAACAATACCTTGCTAACCATTATTTATAACTTATATTCAAAATATTTATGTTTGGTTCTTTGGATGATAAACAGATTGAAGAGGTGCTGATGCGGCAGATACTGGGGCGTATTGGTTGCAGCTCTGGCGGCGTTACTTATATAGTGCCAATAAGTTATGCATATGATGGTATCTATGTATATGGGCATACCGGCAAGGGGATGAAGATTGACGTTATGCGGCAGAATCCCGATGTTTGCTTTGAAGTGGAAGAAATGAAAGATATGGCGAACTGGAAGAGTGTGATCGCCTGGGGTAAATTTGAAGAAGTGACCGATCAGGCGCAGCGTAAAGCAGGATTGCAGCTATTGGTTGATCGTGTTTTGCCGCTAATCAGTAGTGAAACCACTCATCTTTCTCCACAATGGCCTTTTCCCGTAAATGACATTAATACCATTAAAGGAATTTTATTCCGTATAAAGTTGGAAAAGAAAACCGGCCGGTTTGAAACAAACACTGTTACATCCATTTATGGATTTGGGTGAATTATTTCCTTACCGCGGGCAGTCAATAACCAGCTTCCCCTCCTTCCCTAAAATGCCACAAAGAAAGGATTGGCCGGGTCTGGTTTATTATAATGCAATTCCGAATGTAAATCCATTTGGTATACGCTTCTGTTGGATGCATTCAAGATAATACAGAACTTATGTAAAGATGCTATGCCGGGGTGCCCTGAAAAAAAGATGGGCGTCATAGTGATCAATGATTTACATCAGTAAGTTGGATTTAAACAGGTGTAAGGCATATGATCAGCGAAAATGATTTTGAAAATGCCAAACCACAAAAGCTGATGGCGCTCATTGAATAGATGGCGGTAATAACCGTACTTTGTAAAGTTTCTGCTCTGCCGTTAATTTAAACTTCATAGGTGTATATTATTCCAATATCTCCCTGTCTCCGCTGGAAACTGTCCTGTTGCCCGCTACTGTACCGGAAGGTTGTTTGATTTCTCAGAGTGATATAAACCGGTAGTTAATTCCATTATTATTAAATCTTAAAAACTTTACTTATGCGGAAGATGCTACATTTCGTACGGCCGTTACTGTTTTAATATTTTCTTATTAAGCAGGCTATCTGCTTTTAGCAGGTTACCGAAAAATGGGTAAAAAGGCAAAACGGCGATCCTAATTCTTCCGACGCAGCCAATGACCTGGCGGTAGACCACAAGGGTAATGTGTATGTAACAGGAAGGAGCCAGGGCAAGGGAACGAATGCTGACTATACAACGATCAGGTATGACGATGATGGTGATAAAGAATGGGAAAAAAGGTATAACGGCACTGGCAATGGTGAGGACGAGGCAGTTGCCGTCTTAACAGACCACAAAGGCAATGTATATGTAACAGGATGGAGCGTTGGAAGCGGAACCGGCAGAGACTTTGCAACCGTTAAATACGATGACGATGGAGATAAAAAGTGGGTAAAAAGATTTAGTGGCCCGGGCAATGACATGGATGAAGCAACCGCAATTGCAGTTGATCGAAGAGGCAATGTATATGTAACCGGGTACAGTACCGGCAGTGGAACCGGCCGGGACTTTACAACTATTAAGTACGACGATGATGGAGATACTAAATGGATAAGAAGGTTTAACGGTTCTGGCAATAGTAGTGACCAGGCAGTTGCCATTGCTGTTGATGCCGGGGGGAATGTATATGTAAGTGGATACAGTACTGGTATTGGCACGGGGCGTGACATTACCACCATTAAGTATGACGAAGTGGGAAATACAAAATGGATAAAAAACTATAACGGACCAATTAATGGTGCAGACCGCGCAGGCGCTCTTGCTCTGGACGACAAGGGCAACGTGTATGTGACCGGACAAATCACCGTTTTAAGAGATGAAGAAGACGACCTGAACTATACCAACATAGTTACCATCAAATACAATGGAGGGGGCCAACAGCAATGGGCTGTAAATTATAACCGCGCCAGCGAAGCGAAGGGAATAGCGGTAAATGGCGATGGTAATGTATACATAACAGGGGTGGATCAGGGTCCGGATGTAGGTTATGCATGGGGATTTGCTACGATAAAATATAATGCATCAGGTATTGAGCAGTGGGCGGTAACTGAAATGAGTCCGCAAAATGATGACGCGGCGGTAAATGACCTGGCATTGGACCAAGCAGGTAATGTGTATATAACAGGGTTGATGTGGATCGGGCATATAAACTTCGTTACCATCAAATACAACACAAATGGCGTTCGGCAATGGATGGCTTTATATGAACAAGGAAACGATGCTGCGAATGCCATAGGCCTTGATAATAAAGGCAATGTGTATATTACAGGAAATACAGATCCGTTTAAAGGCGACTTTGCCACCATTAAGTACAACGCAAATGGTGTACAAAAATGGGTGCAAAGATACGATGGCCCCGGCGGCGGCGGCCGCGACGTTGCAACCGCTATTGCAGTAGACAAATATGGCAACGTGCATGTAACGGGTGAGATAACCAGCAAGAATACCGGTTTGGATTATGCTACCTTTAAGTATGATAAAAACGGTCAGAGGGAGTGGAAAAAAACATATAATGGCCCGGGCGTAGATCAGGCTAAGGCTGTTACAATCGATGCAGATGGCAATGTATATGTAACAGGAACAAGTACCGGTAAGGGCACCGGTGACGACTACCTGACCATTAAATATGACAAAGATGGCAATACCAGGTGGAAAAAAACGTATAACGGCCCTGCAAATAATATAGATGAGGCAACTGCCATTGCTGTGGACAAGAGGGGCAATGTATACGTAACGGGCTCAAGCATCGGTATTGGAACCGCCACTGATTATGCCACCATTAAGTATGACTGTAACGGGGTTGTAAAATGGGTAAGAAGGTATACCGGCAATACAAGTGCAGCCGATCAGAAGGCGACTGCTATTGCTGTGGATATAAACGGGAATGTGTATGTCACCGGGGCAAGTGGCGGAGATTACGCCACCATTAAGTATGATGCCAATGGTAATGGGGTGTTTGTTGCTTTATACAACGGCCCGGGTAATTATATAGATGAACCCGCAGCCCTTACACTGGATGCATTGGGAAATGTATATATTACCGGACGGAGCTTTGGCTCAGGTACCGACTATGATTATGCCACTATTAAATACAATGCAGCATGGGTGGCCAGGTTCGAAGAACCGGGTATAAACTTTGCCACCGACATAGCTGTAGATGCCTCTGGTAACGTATATGTCACCGGAGGAAGCCAGGGCGACTACGCCACCGTTAAGTACAATTCCGCGGGCGTGCAGCAATGGGTAGCAAAGTACGATGGTTTGGGTAACTCTTTTGATTTAGCAAGAGCGATTGACCTGGATGACTTCGGAAATGTATATGTAACGGGGGGAAGTGGTGGCGACTATGCCACCATTAAATACAACCCATCCGGTGTTGAGCAATGGTCGATCAGGTATGATGGCCCGGGTCATCATGATGATGATGCAACCGGCATCGCATTGGATGCATCCGGCAACGTGTATGTAACGGGAGGCAGCACTGGCAACGGAACCGATTACGACTTTGCTACTATCAGATACGAACAAATGCCTGTGTTAACCAGGTCGTCCACCACTCCCGAACGGCAAAATACCGCTGTTGCGGAAGCCGCATCTGCTAAACTAAATGTAAAAGCGTTCCCCAATGCTTTTACTGAATTTATTAACCTGCAATGGAACGGCGTCGATAAGCCGGTAAATATTACCATTACAGATGCTATTGGGAGGTTGGTAGAAAAAAGAACCGGTCTTGCCGCAAGTGGCGCTATACAAACCGGCTATCGTTTCGCGCCGGGTATCTACTATGCAGAAATTGTGCAGGGAACTGAAAAAGTGGTATTGAAGCTTATCAGGAATTAACATTAAAACACGTTGTGTTATTGCCTGCCACTCCTCATGCCGCATGGTGGCATTCACTTCGCGGTCAACCGGCCATTAGGCGGCATCTGTCCGGCCGTCCCGGCATTATTTATGAACCTGATCGATCCTGCATTCACCTATGCGTCTTTTGGGTTTGAAGAAGCCGGTAACCAGTATCAGTGCTCCAAACAAAATAGCGGGCCAGCCTCCCTTATGGACATATACGATGCCTGCCCCTATAAAAAATGCCCCCAGCAACCAACGCAGCAGCCTGCTGAACCAGGTGATCAGTTTTTCATCTTTATTCAATGTAGATCGTTTTTGATGTATGCCGTGAAGTTAGCGATAGCGCGGCCAGGGCATTGTGATAAAGATCACAGTAGCGATGCGGGGTATGCTACGGTGCGGTTATCGATCAATGATATTTTGTATGTCGAAAGTGAGGGTAATTGTTTATGTAAAAGTAACATCATTCCAATGGCAAGAAACAGGCGTCAACATCTTCAACAGGGAAAATAAAGTATACGACCATTCTTTGCAAGTCATTTAATCTATTGACCTGAATAGCCTTCTGACGGTACGAGAAATAATATACTCAGATCGGGTAATACTGAATTAACTGATGTGGGCCTACACCATTAGAACGATGTGGTATTTAATATGGTATATGAACCCGGATACTCGATATCAGACCTGTCTTCCGCAGTTATAAATATGCGTGTTGGTTTAAATGAAGATATCGCGTTTAATGAGGCTTTGAGGGCCTTCGAGAACATACCACTCGAAGTTTTCAATTGTCCAAGGTTTTGTGCACTTTTTCCTGCTGTTTCGGCCCAAACAACGTAAACCGACTTTGGCGGTTGCAGGCGCGCAGGAGTAGCCAGGTTTTTTACATTAATTTGAATAGAGTAGTTATTATTATCATCTTTCTTCATTTTAACAGTTCCCTGGGCTGCGGGAACAATATTAGAAGTGGTAAAGTGGATTTTTCGGGTACAGGATTCAACTAATACAAAGATCATAGCTGCCAGTGCAACACTATAAATGACTTTAACCTTTTTGTAAAAATGTATTGATTTCATCACATTTATTTTATATAGCACACTGCAAATATTAAACCATGATGATACTTCAATTAGGCTGACCTCTAACGTATACCGCCAGTAATCAGCATTATGCCTGACCGGCGTCATTAATTTTTATGAACCGTGGTGTAAATTATTGCAGGCCTTTTGTTTAACTGAGAAAAAGTAGCATATGTGCTGCCATTCATCCACAACCTGGTTGCCGGCACCATTGAACCCGTTTAAGGTGATTATTGTTTCATGCGCCATTGACCGCCATCATCGATTCTCACTCCTTACAATGGTAAATTGCTTATACAAAAAGCAGGATTATGAATATATTTAAATTATTGGCTGCCGGCCTGCTATTTCTGGCTGGCTGCTCCTCCTCGCGGGTTACCCATTCATGGAAATCAGGTATTCCTTCAAAAAATTATAATAAAATACTCGTTATCGCCATTAGCGGAGAAACTGATCTGTCAACCAAACAAAAGATGGAAGACCATCTTACTGGCGATTTAAAGAACCGGGGTTACCATGCGGTATCGTCACTGAACGAATACGGGCCAAAGGCTTTCAGGCAGATGAGCGAAGAGTCTGTTCTGGAAAAAATTCAGCATAGCGGCTTCGATGCTGTTATAACCATCGTATTACTTGATAAAGAAAAAGAGAGGTATTACATACCGGGTCATTTATATTACTCCCCTTATGTTAATACCTACAGGCATTTCTGGGGCTATTATAATACAATTTATAATCGTGTTTATTCGCCTGGCTACTATGTCTTCAATACGAAATACTTCTGGGAAAGCAATCTTTTTGATGTTGCCAGTAAGGAATTGATCTATTCTATACAAACCGAATCATTTGATCCGGGTTCATCGGAAAGCCTCGCGCATGAATACGGCAAACTGATCGTAAAAGATATGGTTAAAAGCCATGTCTTAAACAAAAAGGATCTGTTGGCGAAGGATGGGCGTTAGCCTTCATCAGTACCAGGCAGGTAACTTTTATTAAGTACACTAAACTATTGTACCATGTTTGCCAACCGAAAAGAAGCTGCTTTGCAGTTAGCCAAAGCACTTGAAAAATACAGGGGAGAAAAAGTTATGGTATTGGGCATTCCGCGGGGAGGCGCTGAAACTGCCTATTATGTTGCCCACTTTCTCAATGCCGGATTTGCCCTTTTGATTGTGCGAAAGCTGGGGCATCCTTATAATCCGGAATATGCATTTGGGGCAATGGCTGAAGATGGAACTGTTTACTATAATCCGTTTGCCGAAGTAAAAATTTCACAGGAAGCGATCGATACGGTAGAGGAACAACAACAGCAGGAAATCGCGCGCCGAAAACAAATTCTCAGAAAAGGTGAGCCATTGCCGGATATAAAAAATAAAACCGTAATTATTGTTGATGACGGCATTGCTACCGGTGCTACTATTTTTGCTGCCATAAAGATGTGTAAAAATAAGGAAGCCGGAAAAATTGTGGTAGCAGCGCCCGTTTCTTCCGAAAAAATTGAAAAAGAATTGTTGAAAGAAGCAGACGAAGTAGTTATTCTTGAAACACCCGGTTTTTTTTATGCGGTGTCGCAGGCCTACGAATCATTTTATAATCTTACCGATCAACAAGTGCTGGCATTTATGGAAAGATGGGAGGCTGAAAAAAGTATCATGAACCAGCAGGCCGACATTCAGAACACGGGGGAATAGCCGGTGCTGCGATGTCGTTGTTTAGTAATCATCGTTTATGAGGTCAATCATAAATGCCAATGAGGCCTATCATTGAAAACGCTCTGTAATAACAGGTAGCTTTAAATAAAACAGATCATGAAAACCATTCTGGTTGCCACCGACTTTTCCAATGCTGCTCATAATGCGTCTTTATATGCTGTTGAATTAGCCAGGGCTTTCAATGCCCGGATAATTTTATTTAACGCTTTTCAGCTGGAATCCATTCCTGTTTCAGAAATACCGGTTCTTAACATGGAAGAAATGGCGGTGCGGATTAAACGCCAACTTGAAAAAGAAAAGAAATTGCTTGGTAAAGGTAATGACGTTCCAATTGAACTTTTTTTTAAACAGGGTATACCTGACAAGGTCATTCCCAAAGCCGTATATGAAAAGGGAGCAGATATTATAATTACCGGCATGAAAAAGGAAGACACCACAATACGTCAGATTTTTGGCAGTACGGTCACAAAACTGGTCAACAACCTGGTTGTTCCCATGATCGTTGTACCCGAGAACACTACTTATACGGGTATTTCAACCATCGCTCTGGCCAATGATGGCGATGTAGACCCGGATAGTGATGCCCGCCTGCTCGACATGATACGTATCGTAGGGGAACGATTTCACTCCAAGCTATACCTCGTTCGAATAGTGAAAGACCGGTTTCAGGAAGCATATGAAGTTTTAAACCGGCCATTCAAAATCAGCAGAATGGTAAGAACGCTCGACCCAATTTATGAATGCATTGTGGGAAAGGACGTCCCGGAAGCATTGAAGGACTTTACTTCAGGATACAAGATCAATTTGCTGGCATTGCTGGCCCACAAACATGGCCTGATGGAAAGGTTATTTTTTAAAAGCATTACACGGGCCCTGGTTTTTAAAACTCCTGTCCCACTGCTGATCTTACCCTATAAATACACCGGGAAAATACAACATCCGGTTTCCAGAAAAGAGACTTTATTATAATTATCGCGCGTTGCAGAAGAAAAAATAAATCTTAAGCCAAAAACAACATTGATAGTTTAATAAGAATTCATTACATCCTCAATTCATTAGTATGAAAAAAGAAATAAATATGGAAGAAGAGCTGGCGGTACTGCAAAAAGAAAAAGGGGATATTTGCATTTCCGTCATTTCGCCTACACACAGGCTTTCACCCGAAAGAAGAACCGACCAGGTTCGCCTTGAAAAAGCCATTCAACGGGCAAACGATTATTTAAAGAATCAATATGGCGACCAAAACATAAACTCCCATCTCAGGGCGCTCGATGAGCTTTTCCGGAATATAGATTTTAATAAAAACACAGAAGGGATTGGTTTGTTTGTGTCAGCAAGCGTAAAAAAACTGGTGCAATTCTCATTTCCGGTAAAGGAAAAGGTAATTATTGGAAATTCATTTGAAATCAGAGATCTGTTATATGAAGCTTATTACAACAGACCTTATGCTGTTTTGCTTCTGAGCGAAAAGGAGGCAAAACTTTTCAACGGTCGTTTAAATAACGTTACTGAAATAACCGACGACCGTTTTCCGCAAAATAATACAGCGGAATATGAATATAACAGGGCCGCACGGGGAAGCTCTTATGGGGGAAATGCTTTTGTAAAAGAGGTTGAAAAAGACAAATCAATTTTGGAGGAGATCAGATTTGAAAATTTTTTCAGACAAACAGATGCCCTATTGACCGGTTATGTTGGCAATCAAACTCCATTGATAGTTGCAGGCGCCGAAAAAAACCTGGCTCATTTCAGGAAAATTACACAACATGAGAAGAATACAATAGGTTATATACCCGGTAATTATTTTCTTGCCGCCGCTAATGAACTTGGTGAACTGGCATGGAACGAAATGAAGGTATATCTGGATAACGAAAAAGAGGATCTGTTAAGAGATTTCAACGAAAAAATTGGTGAAGGGCCTGGTATTACAGGCATTCAGGAGATTTGGAAAGCCGTAAAGGAAGGCCGGGGATTTAAACTTCTGGTAGAGAAGGATTTTTCTCTACCCGGTTTTATAATAAATGAAGAGGAATATCACTTATACCTGCATCCTCCTAAAAAAGCTCACCGGGTGCTCCCTGATGCGGTTAATGAGCTTATAGAAATTGTACTGGAAAAGAAAGGCGAAGTGGTTATGGTAGAAAATGACAGGTTAAAAGACCATGCACGCATAGCTTTAATTACGCGTTACTAAAATGACTAAGGAAAGACAGAACAACCTGGTGCATCTTTTTATATATCTATAAGTTGTTTATGGTATTGACCCGCCAGTTTCAGATAGCCATTGGCTTTTGACAGCCATTTTGGGTTCTCTTTATATTTTGGCTCCAGTATATGTCTTATAACAAGACAGGCCCGCAAACAGGCACGCTTTATTTTATAAAATAGAATGAGTGTTGAGGGTATGTGATCAGAAGTAGAAGAAGCATACGATTCAAAAAAGAAGTCCCCGACCATAAAATTACCCAACATGTCGCATTCCATAGCGAGGAATGCCAATTCATCCGCCATATCCAGTATTCTCAGGTTTCGGTTAAATTCAAGGCAGTCAATGATGGCTGGTTCCTGAGCGATGCAAATATGTTCGGGCCGCAAGTCGCCATGGGCTTCTATGATCTTTCCATCTGTAACCCGCTTTTCGAACAGGTGTGCATTTTCGTTAAGAAAACGCAACAAACCGGTTGTAAGTAGCTGAATCAATGCTATTGGCAGCTGATACATGGGGTTCACCAGTTCCCTGTAAAGGGTATACACCTCTCCTTTTAGTTTATGCGGGTAGCGGCCTGGTTCTAAAATAACAGACTGCGAACTATTATAAAATTCCATTAACAATGTAGCGGCCGGCTGCACCATGGCTTTTTTGACAATGATATGTCTGATCAGGTGATCAAGCATATTAGTTTCCGGTATTCTTATCATCTTCACAAGCCAGTCAACTATAATACCCTTTCTCCCTAAAGCCATCATGCCTTTTTCATCGACAGTAAGCGGTACTATACCGAGATAAATATCCTTTGCCAGTCTCCTGTTCAGGCGAACTTCTTCACGACAGTTTCTAAACCTTGCTTCAAGTATGCTAAAATCCAGAAAACGGAATTTAACCGGTTTTTTAAGTTTATAGGCAAAGCCATTTGCCAGAAATACCCACGACATATGGGTTTCTTTTGCTTCTACACTGCCTGCCGGAAATGGGTACACCCCTGGTTGTTTTAAAAAAGCAACCTTTTCATCAATAGACACCGAAGTACTGGACGGTGGCCGTTCTGTGAAAATTCTGCCCATCATTATTTTATTTAATCCTGTAACAACCCGGTAATGGAGCCCCCTTCATATATCCGTTTAATAGATCCGGCAAAAAGCGGCGCCACATTCAGGACCGTTACTTTATTTTTTACCTTCTTATCCTCCAGCCTGAAAAGGGGAATGGTATTGGTTACTATAATTTGCTGTAAACTTTCCTCCTGCAATACTTTATCAGGATCACCGGTAAAAATTCCGTGTGTGGCAACAGCCAGCACTTTCTTTGCACCGGCCTGTTTACAAGCTACAGCCGCCCGCGCTAACGTTCCTCCGGTGCTTACCAGATCGTCGATAATCACAACTGTTTTTCCATTTACATCCCCTGCTACTTTTTCACCCCATACTTCACCGCTGCTGCGATACTTTTCCATAAACACTACCGGCAACTCGCGGTTCAGTCGTTTACATATTGATTGTTGAAACTGTTCAGCCCGCTTAATACCGCCAATATCGGGCGACATAACGGCAATGGCATCCTTGTTTTTAAGCTGCGGAACAAGGTATTCTGCAAATACTTTTTTCGCCTCCAGATTTTCTGCATTGCAGCGAAACGCATTTTGGAAAGCCTGAATGTTATGCACGTCAATAGTTACTATACAATCTGCTCCTGCCGCTTCGAATAGCCGGGCGATGTAACGTGAAGTTACGGGATCACGCGGTTTCGTTTTCCGGTCTTTTCGCGCATAACACAGGTATGGCACTACAGCTATAACCCGCCTGGCCGAAGCATCCTTTAGAGTAGATAAGAAAAATAAAAGCCTGCATAGTTTATCATTCACACTTCTTTCGTAATCGCTGTATAACGATTGAATCACAAAAACATCCTGATTACGTACATTTTCGAGGGGACGGCTTTTATGTTCCCCATCTTCAAAATCCCTTTCTTCATGTTCACTAAGCGCCAAACCCAACTCGTTTGCCACCAGTTCACCAAAAACACGGCTGTCGTGTAATGCAAATAATTTCATAAATATATTCAGGCGTTTCTTAAACCTGTACGGTACTTGTGCCAGGTTGAAAAGTTGGCAGGTTAAACAAAGGCGGGCTTTGCAGCCCGCCTCAGGACGACGTTGGTAGCTTATGGTCTTTTGCAACCTTTATTCTATCAGCGTCTGCTTAACCCGAAAAATTTCCTGGTTAAAGTAGCAGTTTTTATTCTGCGTTCCGGTCAGATAGTTTACTGTCGTTTAAACAGCTATTATCTATCCTCCTGTTTAACCGATCCCCCTCGGGTTAAATCTTACATGAAGGTAGTATTTATGACATGCAGAAAATGATGATGCCCGTCATTGTAATTGCTGTTTGTAATCAACTGTTGTGACAAATACAGATTGAATGCTTTTCGTAAATTGGCGGATCATACCTGTACAAACATCCATCTTTTTTCTATCTTTTACTTACTATGAGCAATGAACAATGGTGCGTCTATTTGTTCCATCAGTATATCTGCCATACTTTCCCTGAACCAACGTGAAACCCGGCTTCTTTCATAAGCGCCGAGCACAACCATTATATTATCGTTCTGCGCTTTCAGGTTATCGGGTATTTCAGTGCCGGCATAACCATTTAATACGGTATAATAAGCCTGCGGAAAATGGCGTTTCATAAACTCCTTCATCAACCGGTTGTCCGGAACATGGCGATTGCTCCCCGATTCCCTTACAGAAAGAACTTCCGTTTCGAGGTATTTTAATTCAGGGAAAAGATAGCTGAAAGTTCTTATGGCATGCACTGATGAAGGTTGTCCGTCATAAAGTAAGATGAGTTTATCAAGTGGTTTATATTTTTTCGGTACTATCAGCACCGGACACTGAACCTCGCTTAACAGGTCCCTGATAAACCGGGTAGGTACAGTTTCCTCATAATGAGTAAGCGTTTCTTTATTCTCAATCACCAACAGATCGGCATAAATACTTTCGTGCAACAATTCATGCAAGGCAATGCTTTTATCATGGTGAAGTGAATAATTTAGCCCAACTTCCATACACGCTTTGGTAAACTGATTCACCGAGTCTTCTCTTGTTCTTTGATCTGCTTTTTCAAGCCTTCTGTGCTTTTCTTCATCCACACCGCCTGATTTGCTAACCAGTTCGTATATTTTATAACTATGATAGGTAAAATCGTCGAGAAACACACCGACCAGATGCGCATTGGTTTCCCGGGCCAGATGAACGGCATATTGTACCGCACTGTCGGAAAGCTTCAAGCCATCAATAGCAACAATGATTTTTTTCATATGAACATTTTATAAAAGAGAAATAACCAATAATTTATGCAACCCATTTGCCTTTAAGTTGCCAGGACAGTAAAATGATGAATAAGCCAAAGAATAAATATGTAATATATAACCAGGGAAGTGTTTGCATAATTACTGATTCAATAATTACCCACGCTATTGTAAGCAATCCGCCGGCAATCGTCCAGGAATACTGGAATTTACCTTGTTGTATACAGGCAAAAAGAGCAGCCAGATTTATGCTGCCAAGAATAGTAAATATTATACCGGGGAACAGGTAATTATTTAATAAAGAAGGCCGCAAAAGATCCATAGATGCACCTAAAAAATTTAACATGGGATAAGCCAGCATTAACAAGCCCAACAAGGTTGCACTTGCACCTACAAATGCCACAACTAATAACAGAAGCGTTCTCATACAAATAAAGTATTTAAGATTACATCCTTTTCAAATGTAAATAGAATCAAAGGGTAGTTACAATGATGTTTATCATAATGCTGGTTGACTGCCGTTCCCGTTTTTATGCCTTTACAATTGCCGGTGGCTGCGTTGCTCCCGGCGTATTATTATTGGACACTATGTTATTCCAGTGTGTTGATAAGTAACAGGTTAAGTGCCCATGTGTGAAGCATGCCCTTCTATAGCCTTTCAACGGCTTGTGCAATAACAGAATAAGGCGCTATTAAAAAAATACTATAATTTTGGCGGGGGGAAACACTTACTGAAACAGATCCTTCATATGCAACTCATCGTGACATTGCCCGGAAAACAGGCTTTCGGGCGGTTCAATCTACCCCCCTGTTTGGCCGCGACGGATTACCGATTGGAATGATTTCAACCCATTTTCATCATGCGCACCATTTTACTCACCAGGAATTAAATAAAATGGAGCTCTATTCGAGAAAAGCAGAGAGCTTCATTGAGCGTTGCAGGATGTATGAAGCGCTGGAGAAAACGAACGCGTCCCTGGAAAATAAAGTACTTGAAAGAACCGGCGAACTTACACGGGCATTGGAAAGGGAAAAGGAGTTAAGTGAATTAAAATCACGGTTTATGTCGATCGCCTCCCATGAATTCAGAACGCCGCTGAGCACCATACTTTCAAGCACTTCCCTGATCGACAAATATAACAAAGAGGAACAGGATGAAAACCGGAAAAAACATACTACCCGCATCAAATCTTCGGTAAAAAACCTTACTGATATTTTAGATGAATTTTTGTCTCTTGATAAACTGGAACAAGGTAAAGTGGAAGTGTCAAAGTCACCGATAGATTTGCATGAACTTTTAACGGAGATCATCGATGAGCTTACTGGAATGCTAAAGACCGGACAGTCGATCTTTCTTTCTTACGATGGCGGTAAAAATATTGTGCAGGATAAGAAAATATTACGGAATGTATTGCTTAATCTGCTTTCGAATGCCATTAAATACTCTCAGGAAAATAAAACTGTTAACCTGTTCGTCGAAAATAATAACAACCTTGTTACAATTAAAGTGGAGGACAAAGGGATAGGAATTCCCGAAGAAGATCAGAAAAACCTGTTCGGTAAATTTTACAGGGCAAAGAACGCACTCAATATTCAGGGTACCGGACTTGGTTTGAATATTGTAAAGAGATATGTGGAGTTGATGGATGGCAATATTACGTTCTTCAGTAAACAGCATGAGGGCTCAACTTTCACTATAAGTTTTTCTGCTTAAGACACTTCTCAAAATTCAATCTTCAGTTAACATTGTTTATAGTTAACCGGCCGCTAAATTTGCCATTGCCGTGGGCGGGGTCAACTTTTCTTTTTCGCTATATAGTTAACCAGATTCCGTAAAGTAGTGATCTTTCCATAATCCTCCTCAGGAATGTCAATGCCGAAAAAATCATCAATTGCCACAACAAACTGCAGCGAATCAAAAGAATCGATTTCAAGTGTATGCCGTATATCGTCATCAAGCATCAGGTTGGCCGGTTCGGCGTCGGGCGCTATTTTTTTAAGTTGCTCTATAACCACCAGTTTAATTTCCTCTTCTGTCATAACATTTCCGGTTTTTGAAGATGATTGTTTATTGCCGTAAGTAACCGGCTTCCGGTTACGCCATCTGTGGCCCGGTGGTCGGCACACAGGGTAACTGTAATTACAGGCCGAACGCCCAGCATGCCCCCTTCGGCCCAGGGTTGCTCGGTAATACTTCCAAAACCGATAAGGGCAACCTGGGGCGGATATATTACTCCATAAACCAGCTCTGTGTTTCCCTCACCAAGGCTGGTGATCGTAATAGTTGAATCGCTTAGCTCAGAGCTTTTCAGTTTCATTGCCCTTGCCCTGGGAATAAGATCATTTAAGGCCTCCATCAGTTCCTCTGGTGTTTTTTTATCGGTATTATGCACCGCCGGTATCATAACGCCCCCTGTTCTTAATGAAATGGCAAACCCGATATTTATGTCGCTTTTCTGTCGAAAGCCATTTTCCCAATAGCCGTTCAATGCCGGCACCTCCGTTAATGCTTTTGCCACTGCTTTTACCAGCAATACAACCGGCAATAGCCGTTGTTTAACACTTCGATGCTTATTTGCTTCGCTGAGCCATAGCAGCGATCTGCTCATATCTATTTTGGCCTGCAGGTAATAATGAGGGATCTCACGGTTCGATTTGCTCATGGCGGCTGCAACTGCCATGCGTATACTTTCCGTGGCGGTTGGTTTTGTTTCAGGGGTAACAGTTTCTTTTGTTAAATTGGCTTTCTCAACATCCTCTTTTGTAATGGCGCCGCCCTGGCCGGTACCTTTCACTGTGAGCAGATCGATACCTTTTTCGGCAGCTAATTTCCTTGCAAGCGGTGAGGCTTTTACTTTGTCAGAAACCGAAGGCGGGGCAATGCTTTCAATCGCTTTTTCCGTGATCTCTTTCTTTTCCGGGGCTGGTTGTACCGTTGTTTCTTTCCCGTTGGCTATAGAAGCCATTACCATACCTACCGGCACCTTTTCATTTTCTTTTACCAGAATTTTTTCAATAATGCCTTCCTCAAATACCTCTATATCAATGAGGCCTTTTTGCGTTTCGACAATAGCAATGATATCTCCACGCCTGACCTTGTCGCCAGGCTTTACGAGCCATTCGCGAAGCGTGCCGGCCTCCATGTCGGCACCAAGGCTGGGCATACTGAATTCACTCATGCTGCAACATATTTTTTACTGTACGAACGATATCCTCTTTTTGTGGCAGCGATGCGTCTTCCAGATGTTTGGGATATGGCATTGGTACTTCTGCCCCACATAGCCTTTGCACCGGCGCATCCAGATCATAAAAAATGTTTTCCATAATACGGGCGCTTATTTCAGCGGTAATATTTACCGCACCCCAGGCTTCTTCCACAAGCAAAGCGTGATGCGTTTTTTTAACTGAATTAAATATCGTGTCCGGGTCAAGGGGACGTAATATCCGTAAGTCAACCACTTCTGCATCGATGCCCATGGCGGCCAGTTCGTTTGATGCATCCAGGGCTTTATATACACCGGCGCCATATGTTATAATGGAGATATGGGTACCTTCCTTTCTTACAGCAGCTTTTGTAATATTGACAATGGCGGTATCGGCCTGAATTTCGTTTTCCATATTTAACATAACCGTATATTCAAAAATAACCACCGGATCAGGGCTTTGCAATGCTGCAGCCAACATGCCACGGGCATCTTCGTGCGTTCCTGCGGATAATACAATAAGGCCCGGAATATGGGCGAATAAAGGTTCCCAGCTATGGGAATGCTGGGCTGCAAGCTGCCGGCCGGTACCACAGCTCATGCGTATTACAACAGGTACATTTAACTGGCCGCCCGACATATGCAACAACGTTGCTGCGTTGTTTACTATCTGATCCATAGCCAGCAAACTGAAATTAACCGTCATAACTTCCACAACCGGCCGCATTCCACCAAGGGCTGCGCCAATACCTGCACCAACAAACCCGTTTTCAGATAAAGGCACGTCCATAATGCGTTCGGAACCGAATTCCTGCAACAGTCCTTTGCTTACAGCGAAAGCTCCCCCATAGCGGCCTACGTCTTCCCCCATCAAAAAGACCCTTTCATCTTTTTGCAATGCATCGCGCACAGCCTGCTTTAGCGCTTCCCGGTAAGTGATCTTTATTGTGTTCTTTGAATCAATCATTATACAATGTTATTTACCCGAGTAAACAAATTTTGTCAGGGAGGAAACCGGTTCCCATGTTCCGGCCTCGGCAAATTCTACGGCCTTTTGTATTTCCTGCTCTACTTTCAGAACCAACTGTTGAATATCTTCTTCTGTTGTCAGTCGCAGTTCAATTAATCTATTTTGCAATGAAAGGATCGGGTCCTTTTTTTTCCATTCATCTACTTCGCTTTTTTCGCGGTATAATTCTGCGTCGAACATGGAGTGTGCACGAAACCGGTATGTATTGCAAACGAGGAAAAAAGGCCTGCCGGTAGTTTGTATCTTTTCAACCGCCTCCCGGGCCGTTTTTTCCACTTCAAGAACATCCATGCCATTTACAGCCATTGATTCAATGCCATAAGCCATCCCCTTCTTTTCCAGTTCCTGTACCGCATGTGAGTAACGGATGGCTGTTCCCATGGCATATAAATTATTTTCGCAAACCATCAGCAAAGGCACGCTCCATAGTGCGGCCAGGTTCATCGTTTCATGAAATGAACCTTCTGCAACAGCTCCGTCACCGAAAATGCAGCAGGTAATATTGTTCTTACGTTGTTTTTTTGAAGCCAGCGCCATTCCAACAGCTACAGGAAGATGGCCTGCCACAATCGCATTCCCCCCATAGAACTTTCTACCTTCATCGAACAGATGCATAGAACCACCCCGTCCAAAGCTGCAGCCTTCCTTTTTACCATACATTTCAGCCATAATTGCGCCAGCATCGATACCACGGGCCAGTGCATGCCCGTGTTCACGGTAAGTGCTGAAAATATTATCCTCTTCGGTTAAAGCCTGCATCAGGCCCGTGGCTACGGCTTCCTGTCCTACATACAGATGCAGGAAACCACGTATTTTCATTTTGGTGTATAACTCGGCAGCCTTTTCTTCAAATCGCCTGATAAACATCATCTGGTAAAGCAGGTGAAGGCCATGCGAACGATCGATTGATCTAATGGGCTGTTCAGCGGTTATGTTTTCCATTTTTTCAGGATTGTTCAAGTGTTGAAAGATCGCCTTCAGGCAAACCTAACTCTCTTGCTTTTAAAAGCCGGCGTAAAATCTTACCGCTTTTTGTTTTGGGTAATTCATCTACGAACTCAATTTCTTTCGGCGCTACCGCGGGTCCCAGCTGCTGTCTGGCATAACCCAGTATATCGAGTTCAACTTTTTCATTACCGGTGAAGCCATGTTTTAATATAATGAAAGCTTTCACTTTTTCACCGATAACTGTATCGGGTTTGCCAATTACAGCTGCTTCTGCAACAGCTACATGCTTCATTAAGATGCTTTCAACCTCAAAGGGGCCCACCATATGTCCGGATGTTTTTATAATGTCATCTGCACGGCCAACAAACCAGAAATAACCGTCTTCGTCTTTTTTTGCCAGGTCTCCGGTGATGTACCATTCGCCCCTGAAACATTTTTTATATCGTTCCTCATCGTGCAGGTATCCCCGGAACATAGAAGGCCAACCCTGTTTTAATACCAGGTGTCCCTGTTTACCAGGCTCTGTAATAAGGTTTATAGTTTCGTCGGTTATCTCGGCAATAGCTGCTTCAGTGCCAGGTAACGGCTTACCCATTGAACCCGGCTTTACTTTCATGGATGGATAATTGGCGATCATAATACCTCCCGTTTCTGTTTGCCACCAATTGTCGAGGATAGGTATACCAAAAGTTTCTTCACCCCATAGCACGGCTTCGGCATGCAATGGTTCGCCTACGCTGCAAATCACCCTGAGCGATTGCAGATTGAAACTCTGACGTGGTTTTATATTCATACGCATCAGCCTGCGAATAGCTGTTGGTGCCGTATACCACACATTTACATGGTGTTTTTCCAGAATTGAATACCAGCGAACGGCATCAAACTCCTCTTCGTCAATTATATTGGTTACACCACACACAAGGGGCGCAAAAATCCCATATGAAGTTCCGGTAACCCATCCCGGATCGGCGGTACACCAATAAACATCGTCTTTTTGCAGATCGAGCACATTCCTTGCGGTCATATAGTGCATTAATACCGCATTATGTACATGCAGTGCGCCCTTGGGCATGCCCGTAGTGCCGCTGGTGAAATGCAGTAGAGCCGGATCTTCTGGCGCTGTTGCCGGAATATCAAATTCATCATTTGCCTCTTCCATTAACCTGGAAAGCGACAATACCTTATTGTCGATATGTTCTTTTTCATCGGTTAATAGAACAAACTGCAGCAATGGCAATTTCGACAATAGCTGACTTACCTTTTTATCAAACAAGGCCCTGGTCGTTACCAGCACCTTTGCATCGCCCCTGTTCAACCGTTGAAATACAGGTTCAGGACCGAATACCGAAAATAAAGGGCAAAAAACGGCAGTTCGCTTAAGAACTCCCAGGGCGGTAATGTACAGTTCGGGAATACGGTTACATAGCGTGAAAACCCGGTCATTTTTTTTAATATTTAAACCTGTTAACACATTGGCAAAACGCGAACTGAGGTGTTGCAGCCGGTTATAAGAAAAATCCTCCGTGCTCATGTCTTTACGAACCCACTTGAGCGCAATAGCATCAGCCAGTTCGCTTTTTGCATGGCGCTCAACCGCTTCATAGGCTATGTTCAATCCTTTATTTCCAGGAAGACCTGAAAGAAAAGAACTTTCATGTTGCCAGTTGAATGCACGGTAACTTAATTCATAATCCTGCAGATTGTGTGCAATTACTACTTGTTTTGTCAGGGCTGCCATCTCAAATAATTGTATACTCAATCTATAAAAATTAAATACCCGTGAAAATGATGACTATCATAACAACGTATGACATTGTGCATTGGGCTGATCACCGGTATAAAAAACGGGACTGGTTGCACCCCCATCCGGCGATCCAGTGATTTTGAAGCAGTAGTGTTTATACCTGAATTAAAAAGAAAATACTTTTTCTTCTTCTATTACGAGATCATTCTTTACGCTGGTAACCCCGGGGGCCGACCAGGCTGCATTCTCTGCATCATCACGTTCGCCGATAGTACGAACAGTGCCGCGAAGGGTAACTTTTCCGCCGTCGGTTTCAACAGATATTTTGCCGGCATCGATGGTGGCGCTTCTCACAAATGCTTCGGTTATCTTTTCTTTTATATTATCCGGTTTTACCGATGGCTTCACTATTAGGAAATTATTTATGCTACGAACACCGGCAAGCTTCTCAATGGCCCGCCTGGCATCTCTTCGTTGGTACTCCCACTCTACTTCCCCTTCGAGGGAAACTACGCCATCCTCTACCTTAACCATTATCTTTTCATCGGGCAATTGAACATTCCATCTTAATGATAACACAATTGCCTCCGCAATTTCAGCATCTGTTTTCCGGTAACCCGGCGACATTCCTACCTGTATGTCTTCTGCCACAGCCTTTACGCCGGCTACTTTTTTGGCGGCATTCTCGGCAGCTATTTTTTTAACATATAAATCAACCAATCCCGAAAGGGTGACAATCCCGTTTTTAACCGAAACACCTATTTCTGCAGCATTTAACTCAGGTTCCCATTTAAGCTGGTTCATTACGTCACGCTGAATTTGGATATCACTTATCATAATTATTGTTTTTAAACCGTTATTGAATATATTTTAAAATTCATGGTCGAATTGGATTCTCAGGGAATGAGCCGTTGTCCTGCCACCAACAAAAGTAAATAATAAGTTACGCCAGATATAATGATGCTTATCATAGTGAACTTTGACTGTGGTTATCGTTTTCCCTCTTTGCATTTTATGACCAAACTCAACCGGTCTGTTGATGGTTATCATTGCCGGCTATTTATCAAAAAGTGAAATTAGATATCCAAAAACATCGATCATGAGCCAACAGGCAACAACCGCAAATAAAAAAAATGTCAAAATCAAACCTTTGGCAATTGTGATAGCTATGAGGTCGATCCGTGGCAAAGCTCAGCATGCAGAAACTAAAAAAAAGGTGAAAAAGGAATTGCCTTTATTTTATACAGAACCGATCTTTAAGGCTAAAAAACATGATCCTTTATAGGCGCAAACTGATAAGCGCCTTTCATTTCGGTAAAATGAAAAGACATTACCAGATCTACATGGAAGCATTTATAAACTGCCTGCTTTGATGAAAGAAATCCCTGTTACCATACAACGTGTACTTGAACTCATCGGGCTTTTTCTGATTGGGTTTATTGTTGTAATAGGTAAAGTTATCATTATGCCGCTGTTAATGGCATTTTTCATAAGTATTATGCTGCTGCCTGTTTTCCGCTTCTTCAGAAAACTGAAGTTACCTGAAATGATAGCTATTTTTTTGCCGATATTTTCAATACTTATCATCGCTGCGCTTATAGTATGGCTGTTCTATAGTCAAATGAAATTTCTCCTGTATGATTTCCATACAATACAGCAAAATCTGACCATCCATCTTAATACTTTGAGTTTGTGGATCAGCCGGGTGTTGGGATTCGCACCCACAGAGCAATTGAAATTTATAAATCAGCAAAGCAACAAACTATTCAGCTACGCCGCCGGTATTTTAAGCGGTGCTGCGGGGTCTGCAACAGGGATGATAATATTTTTCGGCCTGTTGCCGGTGTACACCTTCCTGGTAATAATGTACAGAGGCATTTTTATGAAATTCATACTATTGTGTTTTGATCCCAAAGAGCATAAAAATATACAGGATGTTATGCTGCAAATTGAAATGATGGGTAAGAGATACATGTTTGGTTTGTTGATCCAGCTCTGCTATATTACTATCCTGTTGTGGGCGATACTGGCAATCTTCGGTATCAAACACGCATTGCTAATAGGAATTATATTTGCTTTCTTAAATCTTATTCCGTATCTCGGGGCGTTGATAGGTAACATTTTAGGCGTGTTGATTACACTGGCCTCATCTGAAAGTATTGTTGATGTTTTGTTTGTGCTGGGGGCAATAGCTGTGGTGCAATTTCTTGATAATAACATTTTAATGCCGCGGATAGTAGGTTCCCAGGTAAAACTTAACCCGCTTATTTCCATAGTCGGCATTTTCATAGCCGGAGCCATGACAGGTATCTCCGGTATGTTCCTCGCCTTACCAGTTATGGCAATTTTAAAAATTATATTCGACCGTTCTGCTCAGTTTAAAAAATGGGGCGTGCTTTTGGGTGATGAAAGATCTTCTAAAAAACCTATGCGATTCCCGGCTATGCGCCGCCGTTAAAAAAGTCAGGTCAGGACCGGGTTCCGTTCTATTCCATCACAAGAACAGCAGCTCCCTGAATACAACCTGACCGAAGGTCATTCAACGCTTCATTTGCCTGGGATAATGGATAAATATGCGTTTCTGTATTAATGGAAATATTTTCGATCTGTTTAAAAAAATTCTCACCGTCTTTACGGGTAAGGTTGGCCACTGACCGGATGGTTCTTTCCTGCCAGAGCAATTTATAGGGAAAAGATGGAATATCGCTCATGTGTATGCCGCCGCATATGACAACGCCTCCTTTATCAACATCCTGAAGGGCTTTTGGAATTAGTTCCCCTGCAGGAGCAAAAATAATAGCCGCATCCAGAGGAAATGGAGCTGGTTGTGAAGAATCGCCCACCCACCGGGCGCCAAGCCTGGCTGCAAATTGCTGTGCCGCCATATCACCTTTTCGGGTAAAAGCAAATATTTGTTTTCCCTGGGAAATAGCCAGTTGGATAAGCAGATGTGCTGCAGCACCAAATCCATAAATTCCAATTTTTTCGGCCTGTTCGCCAATCATGCAATAAGATCGATAACCGATCAATCCTGCGCAGAGTAATGGAGTATGGTGCGGATCTGTAAATTGTTGAGGAAGCAGGAAGCAGAACCGGTGATCGGCTACCGTATACTCAGCAAAACCCCCATCAATTGTATAACCTGTAAAGCCAGCCTTCGAGCACAGATTCTCCTGCCCTCTTAAGCAATACCGGCATTTTCCGCAGGTATAACCTAACCAGGGAATACCTATCACATCACCTTCTTTTATTGTTGTCACATCGCTGCCGGCCTGTACTACCTTACCAATGATCTCATGCCCGGGAATAAGCGGCAATTTCGGCGATGTGAGCTCACCATCTGTAATATGCAGATCGGTACGGCAAACTCCACAGGCTGTAACCTTAACCAAAACCTGATGCGGGGCCGGAACCGGCAAAGGCAATGTCATAAGTACAAGCGGTTGACCGATCGCCTGAAGCACCATAGCCTTCATGAAATTTTCATCTTCCATACATTTTTGGGTTAATTAACATTGGGACATTGATAAAATTGAAATTATTTATCAGATAAATTCATGATCCATATCATTGACATTGGTGATTAGCTTCACCCGTATTATCAGGCAATAATCAGCTCAAGCGTTGAGCCTCCTCATGTGAAACGGGTAGTTGATGAACGTAAGTTTGTAATGTTGATTTCCTGGTTGATCTTAAAACTTATATATATGTTACATTATTATTTCGGCAAAGACTTCGCAAAACAGTTCAGAAATGAGTGCGGCCTGTATTCTGCAACTCCTGAATATCATTATGGCAATCTGCTTGTAAAACAATTTGCCGGCAATTGTGAAGAGGTGAATGCGATAGCATTAGCGTTGACAGAAACCTTTTTTAATACGCAACTTGTATATAAGATCATGCTTGTGATCAGCAATAAAGCAATTCCGGCTACCAGCGAATTAAGCCGGCTGGCCGAAAGGTATAAAATGGAGTTTGAATACTATTTGCAACATGAGCCTTACACTGCTCATTATTACAATGACCTTATAGCTATGCTCGATTCATTTTCAAGGCTTATAAATGGTTTCAATACAGATTTTGAGAACCAGGTGTATGGTCAGCTTTCAACATATCATACGGTTCTGCATACCTCACAGGAAAACTATGTAGCAGAAAGCGTGTCGTTATCTCAAATTATTGAGCAAACGGAATTCTACCTGAAAAATGTAATGGCTTATTATAACTATTTTATTGTTGCCTGGCAATATGAAGCGAACAATAGTAAAGGGGTTGCCCTCACAACATATATGGCAGATCATCTGCGGGAGCTTATAACAGGCGTTGAAGAAACATTAGCCTGTATGGAAGATATCCGGACACTGCTTCTAACCTGGGAAGCACAAATGGAGATCAGGGAAGATCAGGAATTGCTAAATTAACGATCTGTTTAACGCTATCAGCCAGCGATCCATCCTCCATCAACCGGCGTTGAATGACCGGTAACAAAGGAAGCTGCATCAGAACACAACCAGATCACTGCTTCCGCTACTTCTTCGGGGTACCCATCCGGCCAACAGGTTCCATGCCGATAAATTGTTTTTCAACATACTTGTCCATTTCCGTTATACAAGCTCAGAGAAATGTTACATGAGAGCTCCAGCGTTTCAAAAACGGCAGTCTGTTAACGGCTACTTCAACTATTTCAGATGGCAACCTGTTATTGTCCATTACTTTCATCATGTGTTCTTTCATTTCCTCCAACGTTATGTCAGGATGGGTGAAATGCCCATCTTCATAACAGAATTTGCAATATTCACTGGTTTTTGAACCGTCTTTCTCCGTTCCCCACTGGTCGGTTGAGTCCATTGGCATACTGCAACTCTGACAAAAATGTTTGTTTGCCATAAAACGGGTTTTAATGTTATTGTATTTATTTTTTTGACAACCCGAATTTACCGGTACCGGATACTATCAAAAATGACAGGCGTCATGCAACATCCTGACGTTGCTCCTGTAATATTTTTTTGTAAAAGCGCAATTAGTACCGGCGTAATTACTGAGGACTGTCATATTTCAATTTGACAGCCCTCATACAATCGCAGCTTTCCAATAGCTTAGATTTGAAGAGGAAGCGCCATAAACATAAACTAAAAATAAAGATCATGGCCAAACAAATAGAATATGAGCTTGATGCCCGAAAAAAGCTAAAAACGGGTGTTGACAGGCTGGCCAAGGCCGTAATAATAACACTTGGGCCCCGGGGAAAAAATGTGGTTTTTGAAAAAATGGATGGCTCACCACAAATGTCCTGTGATGGCGTAACGGTTGCCAAACAGATCGAACTGGAAGATCCCATTGAAGATATGGGTGTAAAAATGATCAGGGATGCGGCAATACGCATAGCCGAAGCGGCCGGTGACGGCACCACCACCGCTACCCTGCTGGCTCAAATAATGATAGATGAGGGATTGAAGAAAGTGGAAGCCGGTATCAATCCCCTGGATATAAAGAAAGGTATCGACAAGGGTGTAAAAGTGGTGACTGAAAAACTTAAACAAATGGCGATCACGATCAGCACCGATAGCACTCGTATTGAACAGGTGGCCACTATAAGTGCGGGTAATAACCCTGAAATTGGCAAACTGATTGCCGAAGCCATGCGCAGGGCGGGAAAAGAAGGTGTTATAACCATTGAAGAGGCAAAAGGCTTTGAAACATATGTTGACGTTGTAGAAGGAATGCAGTTCGACAGGGGCTATTCATCACCCTATTTCATTAC
Organism: uncultured Niastella sp.; assembly: GCA_966211305.1. GTDB lineage: Bacteria > Bacteroidota > Bacteroidia > Chitinophagales > Chitinophagaceae > Niastella. Next base: position 55,967 of record CBIHPC010000004.1, on the reverse strand, counting down.
CAATTCGGAGAAGATGAATGTCGTATTCGATAATCCCTATATTCTCATCTATGACAAAAAAATATCGGGTATGAAAGAATTGCTTCCGTTGCTCGACAAAGTAACCCAAACCAGCGAGCCTTTGTTGATCATTGCCGAGGAAGTGGAAGGAGAAGCATTAGCCGTTCTGGTCGTAAACAAATTACGCGGCGTGTTGAAAGTAGCATCGGTAAAGGCCCCCGGCTTTGGTGACCGGCGAAAGGAAATGCTGGAAGACATTGCCGTACTTACAAATGGTACCGTGATCGCCGAAGAAAAAGGGATAAAGCTGGAAAATGCCGACCTGGCACACCTTGGCAGATGTGCGAAAGTTATTATTACAAAAGATAAGACCACCATTGTGGGAGGCATGGGTGACAAACAGGAAATAGAAAAGGCAATAACCCAGATCAGGGAACAACTTAAAACAACCACTTCCGATTACGATAAAGATAAATTGCACGAGCGATTGGCTAAAATGGCCGGCGGAGTGGCCATCGTTTATGTAGGCGCTTCCTCAGAAATTGAGCTGAATGTAAAAAAAGATGTGGTAGATGATGCACTTAACGCTACGCGGGCGGCAATGGAAGAAGGAATAGTGCCCGGAGGTGGAGTGTCGTTCCTGCGCTGTCTGGCAGAGATCGGGAAGGTGGGATATGCCAATGACGATGAAAAAACGGGATTGGAAATTTTAAGAAAAGCGCTGGAAGAACCTTTAAAAAGGATCCTGATTAACGCAGGAAAAGAACCGTCTGAGATCGTTCAGAAAGTAAAATCCGGTGAAAACGACTTTGGTTATAACGCAAAATCGGAAAAATTTGAGCACCTGCTTGAAACCGGAATAATTGACCCGGTTAAAGTGTCGCGGCTGGCACTGGAATTCGCTGCCTCTGTGGCTGGTATGTTTATAACTACAGAATGCGTAATAGTAAGGAAACCGGAAAAGAAAGAAACAACGCTATTAGCCAGCCCCGACATCATATAACTATTTATGAAAAAGGTTTTTTAAAATATTTAGCAGGATCAGCAACGAATCAACAGAACTAATGCGGTAACCTTTCCCTGAAATATCCATACGTCCAGGTACCAGCAATAGCACTCAGCACAACGACTGAAATTACCAATGCACCCGTGCCGATTTGCGCAAACAATGGTCCGGGGCAGGCACCAGTGAGCGCCCAGCCTAAACCAAATAACAAACCGCCATATACCTGTCCTTTGTTGAACTTTTTGGGATGGAATTCGATCTTTTCGCCGTGAATCGTTTTAATATTGAATTTTTTGATCAGCCATACTGAAATAATTCCCACAACAACTGCTGTTCCGATTACACCATACATGTGAAAGCTTTGCAGGCGAAACATTTCCTGGATCCGGAACCATGATATGATCTCAGCCTTTACAAACACAATCCCGAATACGATACCCACTGCCATATATTTGAAATTATACCACCATGGATGGGTTTTGTGCGACTCATTCACACACATTGTATCCAATGAGCGAGCTTCAAGATCCTTATCGGGTACATTGCCATTAACGCCCAACTGATGTACAGTTGTATTTTCTTTTACCGTTTGCATAGTAATGTTTTTTATCTGATTATAAACGAAGAATAAATGGAAGTATAAAGTTGGCCATGATAAATCCGCCCACCATAAACATACCCGTAGCTATCAGCGAAGGCCGTTGCAAATCGCTTAATCCCATAATGGCATGGCCCGACGTACAGCCGCCGGCATACCGGGCTCCGAAACCCACTATGAACCCGCCACCAACAAGCATGATCAATCCGCGAACGGTGAACAGGCTTTCAATTGAAAACAGTTCTTCAGGAAGGAGGTTGCTATGATCGGTAATACCATACCCGGCCAGCTCAGAAGCCAGATTCGGATTTATTTCCACCGGGTTCGGATTAGCCAGAAGATGGGCGGCAATCACAGCACCGGCAAGAATGCCGCCAACGAAAAAGAAATTCCATATTTCCTTTTTCCAGTCGTACCTGAAAAATTTGATGCCAGCGGGAAAACAGGCTGCACATGCATGACGAAGATTGGCGGATATGCCTAAATGTTTATTGCCCAGGAGCAACAGGGCCGGAACAATAAGGCCAATTATTGCACCCGCCAGATACCAGGGCCAGGGCTGTTTCAATATTTCTAACATACTATTTTAATGTTTTATTGATGGCAAAATTGGAGATCAGGATCAGGGTTACAAGTGATTTACATCACTTACGCTATGAGATTTATTAACAATCTTGTATATTATTTAAACAATAACATTTTATATGAAAAAAAATATGGGCAATACCGACCGTATCATCCGCATATTTCTTGCGGGTGTATTTGCATACCTTTATTTTGGCGGATATATTACCGGCACTCCCGGATTGATAATGGTAATTCTCGGCGGTGTTTTTGTATTAACCAGCTTGGTTGGCCTATGCCCGCTATACAGCGTATTAGGTATAAGCACCTGCCCGGCAAAAAAACAGTGAGCGTAAGAGTATATAATTAGAAACGATAATTAAATATGAGATTCCAGGAACTCGTATTTACTTTATTAATTGCGTATTTCTCATTTCCGAAATTATTGCCTGCTTTTCCTTTATAAACGAAAAGCAACTGGCCCTCCAGTCCCTTCAGCAAACCTCTTTAGAATTGATTCGTATTCGCAGCCATCGCATATTTAAGGTACCTTTATAATGCCAGACAAAGCATAGCTATTTTACGGAGTTATTATTGTATTATAATGCAAACAGATATACTGCCCGTTATAAAAAGCATATGAAAATCAATTTAGCGCTAATAACATCTATTATAGTTGGGGTCGGTTTGGTTGCTTACGGTTTTACCGCGTTTCAGATTGCAGGTGACCGTAAACAATTAAACAATGAGCTTGAAAATAAAACGGTTCGGATTGCCGAAGACTTTTATGAAGCTTATTTCCTGGAATTGGAAAAGGGAGACAGCCTGGTGGCTTCAAAAATAACAGATAGTATTGTTAATCAATATAGATTTATCGGGATCAATGTTTACTTTAACCAGGACAGCATTATTTCAACAAATGATGTCGTAAAACCGTTACTTGCTTCATCTTCAGATTTTATATCCCAGGCAATATCTGCCGACTCTTCGATGGGAAGATTTGTAAAAATAAAAGGTGCACATTACTATGAATATGTAAGACTTATTAAGAACACAGATCTTCCTGCCGCTGCCGTTGTTTTTTATACCGATGCCAATTATATTGAGAATATACTGAATGGCGTATGGTTCAGGAATTTTTGGCGCTGGTTCCTACAGGCATTGGTAATTTCAATAGTTACCCTTCTTATTGTTCGTTGGGGAATTCTGTCGCCCATAAACAGAGTAATTGAATGGGCAAAGGCTGCCAGATCCGGCGATCTTGAAAAATTGTCAAAACGACCTTCCGTACCTTTCCTCGAACCGTTGTACAGAGAGATAACGGGCATAGCCAAGGCAATGCAGGAAGCAAAGGCCATAGCACAGGAAGAGGCCAAACTTAGAACAACAGCTGAAAATGTGTGGACTCCGGAAAGGCTGAATGAGGAAATGAAGGTGATACTGAAAAACAAAATGATGATTGTGGTTTCCAATAGGGAACCTTATATGCACGTCAGGGTCGGCAGGGAAATACAGTGCCTCGTTCCCGCAAGTGGCATGGTAACGGCAATGGAGCCAATATTAAAAGCTTGCGGCGGTTTATGGATAGCCTCCGGTAGCGGGGATGCCGATAAAGAAACGGTAGATGAAAATGATAAGGTTGCTGTTCCGCCATACGAAAATAAATATACATTACGGCGGATATGGTTAACCAAAGAACAGGAAAAACACTTTTATTATGGGTTCTCCAATGAAGGGTTATGGCCGCTGTGTCACATTGCACATACCAGGCCTGTATTCAGAACCGTGGACTGGGATTATTACACGGAAGTGAATCAATTGTATGCTAAAGCTGTACTTGAAGAAATAAAGAATGAAGAAGACCCATTCATTTTAGTGCAGGACTACCACTTCGCCCTTTTACCACAATTGATCAAGAAAGAAAGACCCGATGCCAAAGTGGCTATATTCTGGCATATTCCATGGCCAAATCCCGAATCTTTTGGCATTTGTCCCTGGCAAAAACAATTACTTTATGGCATGTTGGGGGCAGACCTGATCGGCTTCCATACCCAATATCATTGCAATAACTTTTTAGAAACGGTTAACAATGCACTGGAATCGAGAGTGATCTGGGAAAGCTTTTCGGTTAAACTGGCGAATCATTTTACGATGGTAAAGCCATTCCCCATCAGCATTGCCTTTACATTAAAAGATTATGATGCTAAACCAACCGTTCGCACATCACCTGCTGAACTTTTAAAACAACATGGAATAAATGCAACTTACATGTGCATTGGCGTGGAAAGGATTGACTATACTAAAGGATTAATTGAGAAATTCCTGGCAATAGAAAGGTTTTTGGAAAAGTACCCCAATTACATCGGAAATTTTACATTAGTACAGATCGGTGCGGTAAGCAGGGCCCTCCTAAAAACCTATTCCGATACAGTAAGCGCTGTTGAGAATGAGGTCAACAGAATTAATTGGAAATTTAAAACCAAGAACTGGCAACCCATTTTGTTTTTAAAAAGACACCATAGTCACGAAGAAATAATGCCTTATTATAAATCTGCCAACCTTTGTATGGTAACCTCTTTGCACGATGGAATGAACCTTGTTGCAAAGGAGTTTATAGCTTCACGCGATCAGAACGACGGAGTGCTGATCCTGAGCCGCTTTGCAGGAGCTTCCCACGAACTGCCGGGCGCATTGATCATTAATCCTTATGACACGGAGCAAACTGCTGATTCAATTAAAATGGCCCTGGAAATGCCCAAAGAACTGCAATACCAAAAAATGAAACAAATGCGAAGGATGATAATGAATCATAACGTCTACAAATGGGCTTCCGACATATTAAGAACAATGGCTTCAATTCAGAATTAGTGTACCGACGGCTTCGTATGGCGAAAGGTTTGGAAAACAGGCTAAGTAAAACAGCGGCAATTGCCGGGTAACTGAATTGCTTTTCCGGTGAGCTGCATTATTTTCTAAAGTAACCACTATGATCTCAAAGCTAATTGAAACAGCATTACGGAACCGATTTATCGTTTTAATGGTAGCTGTAATGTTGGTTATATATGGCATTTATGCTTTAAAGACAACACCAGTTGATGCCATTCCCGATCTTTCAGAGAATCAGGTCATCATTTTTACTGAATGGATGGGACGTAGTCCTCAAATCATAGAAGACCAGGTAACCTATCCACTCGTTAGTAATCTGCAGGGCATACCGAAAGTGAAGAACATCAGGGCTAACAGTATGTTCGGGATGAGTTTCGTGTTTGTGATCTTTGATGACAATGCCGATATATACTGGGCAAGGTCCAGGGTGCTGGAAAAATTAAATTCTGCACAACGTTTACTACCGACCGGCGTAACGCCCACATTAGGACCAGATGGCACAGGGCTCGGACACGTTTTCTGGTACACGCTCAACGCTCCCGGTTTTAATCTAGGTGAATTAAGAGCGTTACAGGACTGGTATATCCGCTTTGCGTTACAAACGGTAGAAGGTGTTAGCGAGGTGGCTTCCTTCGGCGGATTTCAGAAACAATATCAGGTAATCGTAGATCCGGTACTGCTTCAGTTTTACAATATTCCATTGATGGACGTGGTGAACAAGATCAAAATGAACAACAATGATGTAGGCGGACGAAAATTTGAACAATCCGATATGGGGTATATTATCCGTGGGATAGGCTATATTAAGGATATCAGTCAAATTGAAAATATATCAATAAAGACCATTAATTCCATTCCTGTACGCATTAAAGATATTGGCTCGGTACAAATGGGGGGTGATCTTCGGCTTGGAATAATTGAAGAGAATGGCGAAGGCGAAAAAGTGGGCGGTATTGTGGTGATGCGGTACGGACAAAATGCAAAAGATGTAATTGACAGGGTAAAATTAAAGTTAACTGATGTAGAAAAAGGATTGCCCCCCGGGGTACAGTTTAAAGCTGCTTATGATCGCGCCGATTTAATTGATTCGACTATTGCCACATTAAAAGAAGCCGTCATTGAAGAAGTTATCATTGTGAGCCTCGTATTGTTCCTGTTCCTGCTTCACATCCGCAGTGCTTTAGTGGTAGTCGTCACCATTCCAGTGTCGGTGCTTATGGCATTTATCCTGATGAAATGGTTTGGAATTACTTCCAATATTATGTCATTGGCCGGAGTGGCACTGGCGGTAGGTGACCTGGTGGATGCAGGTATAGTGATGGTAGAAAATACCATGAAATCGTTAAGCGGGGAAACCGATTAAACAAATATTATGCTGACTAAACTGGAACGGGAACAAAAAATTGAGTCCTCTTCTAAAATGATCGGGACGGCTGTGGTTAGTTCCATACTGGTTACCCTGGTTTCGTTCAGCCCGATCCTGTTCCTGACCGGTCAGGAACATAAACTTTTTGCCCCTTTAGTATGGACAAAATCCTTTGCCATGATTGGTTCGGCTTTGGTAGCCGTTTTCCTGGTGCCTGTGTTAATGGTTTTTTTACTGAAAGGAAAGGTAAGACCGGAAAGCAAACATCCCGTATCTGGATTTTTTATCTTCCTGTACTCACCTGTTCTTCGCGGTTGTTTAAAATGGAAAAAGCTTACACTGTTCATAAGTCTTTTAATACTGGCAGGAAGTATTCCACTCGTGATGCGTTTGGGCAGGGAATTTATGCCACCGTTGGACGAAGGGTCATTGCTTTTCATGCCGGTAACGTTGCCCGATGTTTCCAATTCAGAAATTAAACGCATTATGCAGGTGCAGGATAAACTGATACTAACTGTACCCGAAGTGCACAACGTATTAGGCAAAGCAGGTCGCGCCAATACGGCTACCGATAATGCGCCTATCAGTATGATTGAAACCATCATACTGCTTAAGCCCAAATCCCAGTGGCGAAATAACATAACCAAAAATGATATTATCAATGAACTAAATTCCAAATTGCAAATTCCGGGTGTAATAAATGGCTGGACGCAACCTATCATCAACCGTATCAACATGCTTTCAACAGGCATCCGTACAGATGTGGGGTTAAAAATTTATGGTCAAAATCTTGATACCATCAACCAACTGGCACAGGAGCTCAAAAAATCACTCCAGAACATAAAAGGTGTTAAGGACCTGTATGTTGAGCCGATAACCGGAGGTAAATACATCGATATAAAGATCAAAAAGGAAGAACTTGGCCGATATAACCTTTCTGTGGATGAAGTAAACATGTTTATCGAAACTGCTTTGGGCGGAATGAACATCACACAGACGATAGAGGGACGACAACGTTTTCCGGTAAATGTACGTTTGGCGCAGGATTATCGGAATTCCATTACGAAACTTTCCAGGCTTCCCGTCATTACGATGGATTATGGGCCGGTTCCATTAGGTGCATTGGCCGACATTGGAATCACCGAAGGACCGCCCATGATAAATTCCGAAAATGCCATGCTCAGGGGAACGCTTCTGTTCAATGTTCGTGATCGTGACCTTGGTAGTACTGTGAAAGATGCCCGGAATAATTTAGAAGCTGCTGTAAAAAAGCTTCCAAAAGGATACTTTCTTGAATGGAGCGGACAATATGAGAATCAGGTTAGAGCTGAACAACGGTTAAAATTGATACTGCCAGTTGTACTTGTAATAATCACAATAATTTTATACTTCACTTTCCAGTCATTCCGCGAAGTGATGATTGTGTTATCTGCCATCCCTATTGCGCTTGTAGGTGGTGCTTATTCGCTCTATTTCTTCCACATAAATTTTTCAGTGGCGGTTGCAGTTGGCTTTGTTGCCTTATTCGGAATAGCGGTAGAAACAGGCGTGTTGATGCTGGTTTACCTGAATAATTCCTTATTTATAAAGAGAACCAGACAGGAAGAAAATCATCAGCCGCTTGACAATCAGGCGCTGGAAGATGCTATTTACGATGGCGCTGTATTACGTTTACGTCCAAAGTTGATGACGGTGATCGTTGACATACTTGGCCTTTTACCCGTATTACTGGCAACAGGCACCGGCAGCGATGTAATGAAGCCGATTACTTATCCTTTCGTGTTTGGTCTTGTATCCTCCACCCTGTTCGTTCTGATTGTACTGCCTGTTTTGTATGCAATGGTTAGGGAAAATGAATTAAAAAAATATGGCACAGTACAGTTAAATAATCTCAAAAGCTGATATGAAAACTGATGCCTGGCATACAAAAAATAATTGACTGTCATCATAATTGCGACGTGATCAATGTCAAATCGTGTACTGCCCGCCTTCAAATAATAAGGTATATCGGCGGGTTGAATTTTCAAATCGAACATCATCTCTTTCCGAATATATGTCACGTGCATTATCGGAAAATTGCGCCTTTCGTAGAACGCACAGCCCGGGAATTCAATGTATCTTATAATCTAAAATTTCCTTCCTTGAAGCGCTACGTTCTCATATCCGGAGGTTAAAATTGTTAGGGAGGCAACCGGAATAATTTAATTGCCAGAAGAATAAAACGTGTTTGCTATTCTTTAAACAAAGATGACGTTAACAATTACTGACCAACTTCATAAATGATTATGATTGCCATAATAAATTGAAAAATCAGTTATAAATAATTTTGTTTGGTAAATCACTCCAATCTCCTGGTTTTTTAACTACTACATTGTTCCTCCATTGCTTACGGAATGATCAAAGCTCAACTGGCCGGATCTTCTGGCCAGTTTATTTTCAACAATCACAATAAATATTATTTTCTCAGCCACTGTTGATCAGCTACACGTAATTCTGCAAAGCACTATTATAGACCATCAGGCTTTTGCTATTATCCAGCCAGGGAAATACCTATTAATTTACCAATTCCAAATGTAATGGCGGCTGCAATCAAACCAAATATTACTTGCCTGAAACCAGAGAACCAAATACTTTTACCCGTGAATAATGTAATGGCAGCACCTATTAGAAATAAACCACCGGCACTACCGATCACACTAATAATAATTGCTTGCATACCCCTGGTAAATATAAACGGAATTACTGGTATTACTGCCCCAATAGCAAAAAGTATAAAGGAATAAACAGCGGCTTCCATAGCAGAACCTTTTAGTTCTTCTACATTTATACCCAGTTCTTCCTTCACCAGTACCTCATATGCCTGATTTTTATCCATCATAAGTCCGACTGCCATGTCATTGGCCTGGTCTTCCGGGATGCCTTTTGCAATATAAATTAACGCCAGCTCTTTTTGCTCGCCCTCAGGGTTAGTTTCCAGTTCTTCCATTTCCAGCTGCATCTGATTTTCATGTAATTCCTGTGAACTTTTCACTGAGATCCACTCGCCCAAAGCCATTGACAATGAACCGGCCAGTAATCCTGCAACGCCGGCAAGCAAAACACCTGAACCACCGGCGGTGGCTCCCGCAATTCCCATTACCAAACTAAAGTTAGAAACCAACCCGTCATTGCCGCCAAGTACTGCTGCCCGTAAAGCATTGCCACCAACAGAACGGTGTTTACTTTCAAATTTCGCAACATTACTGCCTGTAACTTTAGATTCATTTTCTAAAAGTGACCTTAGTATTTTCACATGGTTTGTTTCGCTACCGGTAATGGATATATTATATTTATTTTTAGAATTAATAACCGCAGTTGAAATAGTCTTTTCTGTATCCATCAAAATACCCAGAACAAGATCGTAACCAAAAACCTTACCAATGGTATTAAGGGTTTTAGCCCTGAAAGAAGGTGGTGGAAATGCAGAAACCGGATCCAGGTTCATTTTTCTTAATAATGCTTCTGCATGTTCTTTTTCAATAGAACTCATTTGCCTGAATACATTGGCAACCGTTGCATCAGATTCAACTTTTGCCAGTTTATTATACAGAAAACAGGCATCTACCTCAGTTTGCAGGTTTTTATTTGAATGCTTTGCCATTAGTAGTTTGTTAATGATGGGAATTAATCATCATCTTCATTTCCTGCTTCTCCCCCGCTGTTATATGCGATTGATACACCAATAGCTGAAATAATAAACAGGAAGTAAGCGGCATATTTGTTTGATTATTGTTGGTCCATAGTCCATAATCCAATACAATGGCCCCTAAAAGGGGCCAAAAACTGAAAGATGCGTGATCAATAAATGCAAATGACCTGGCTCATGATGATAGTTTTATTGGCTCGCTAAATTAACAAATAAAGGAGAACACCCTGGCAGATCAGGCTGATCCCAAAGAGCAGCGGAATAAGAACCGGTTTGAAATTTTACATAAGGAGAAGGCTGTTAGAAAAATTCACCTGCCTCATTTACTTTCACCTTCATCCGTTTATTTCCATTTTCCAAAAGAAGTTTATATTTTTTATCGGCTCCCTTCTCTTCATAGTAAGTTACCTGATAAACATCCTTTGAAATTTTCCAATTCGGGAATCTGCCGGCTACGGCGTTGGTAACGGCAGATGGTAATTTTACATTTTCATACTTTTCCGCAGTCCGGATGAGTTTTCCATCTTTATCGTAGGCTGCCAGAATTTGTCCCTGGGGAATGTAAAATGAAATAAAATAGGAATCATATTCATCTTCATAATATTCGGATTTCTTTACATCATAAGCAGCAGCTGTACGTTGAAGTACCTGAACCGGCTGGGCGACTTCCTTTCCGCCAACAGATTTAAGGTACTTATAGTTTGTTGCCACTACCGTTACCTCAGGCAAAGTTTCCTGAGCAAAAACAGGTATAGTATACCCAAGTGTAAAAAACACAGCAACAATCGTTAAAACATAGCGTTTCATAATTTGTAAGTTTAAATTTTTAGATGCAATATGTCTATATAAAGTTGCGGCATCATGAATTCAAAATAATTGATATAGGTCACAGGTAACGATGACAGGTATCACCATCTGCCGGTTCACCTACAGGACTTTTCTTCGTGTAAGTGTAGAGCCAAAATTTCAGGTTAACAATCAACTCATGCCTTTTCTGTTGGTTCTTCCGGCGGTTCCTTGTGCTCGTGGTGTGCACCGCTGATTTTTTCAGTAAGTTCAACTAATGTATCTCTGACAGCCCGTTCATAACTGGTTGACTTATTGCAAACAATATAGGAGTCACCTTTTAATGTAAGGTCTATTTCGCATACTTTCCCATAGTCAATGTTGCCAGCCTGGCTTTTTAAATATACCTGGGCCTTTGATATTTCTTTATTACATTGCTGTAATTGCACCAGTTTATCTCTTATATAACCTATTATCCAATCCTGTACCTCGCCTGCCGTATTATGAAATTCGATTACCATAATCGTTTTATTTTAAAACTATAAACATACTTTAAACCGGAACATGACTTGCGGCAACCGGGTGTATGACTGCTATCATTCTAAATAAGAAGCAGTACCGATAGCTTTGGTAAAAGGGAAAGAATATTTATTACCCGCTTATCAGGTACTACCATAAACCCGGGTAAGTGCTATGCAAGCGTAACTGCCAGGGGAAATAATACTATACCGGGCAAACCTGGTAAAACCGTTGATGCTGTACTGTGGTTATAAAGCTGTAATGGATGATAAAAATCACGATTTAACTCATAATCATAAGCCGGGGTGATCCTCATCATTGAAATAGCCTACCGCAAACTGCTAGATTTGAACGAAAAACCATTATTTACTTCCGTCTCAATTGCCGGAAAACATTAAAACGTTGCGACATGAATAATTTTGAAGGTTATATACAAGGCGCCTTACCAGTGGTGGTTGAATTTTATGCCGACTGGAGCGAGCAGTGTAAACGCATGGGGCCTGTAATGGAAGAAGTAAAGGAGATCGCGGGGGAACGGGCGATAACTTTAAGGATCGATATTGACAAAAACCAGGAAATAGCACAACATTACGGAATTTTTACAGTGCCCGGGGTTGCCATATTCAAAGACGGTTATATGCTCTGGCATAACAACGGATTAACTACAGCACACGAGATCCTTGATCATTTGCAACTTGAAATACAATAAAACAGGGTTACGCGGCCAGTTGGGCTGCTTTACCCTGATTACCCTGATATCTGTCGAATAGCCAATAACCTCGTTTCAACCAATTTCATGAAATACTTTCGATTATCATACACTCGAATGATAACTGCTCTTTTTATCGTAATGAAAAATGTTGACCAGGATGCAACAGTAATTGTTCAAAAGGCCGATGAAAAAATGCGGGGAAGCACATCTCAGGCGACTTTGCATAGTTACACTTTAAACAATTTTTTATCTTTCGGCGCGGATTGTATAACCCGTTGCCCTATTATTTTTTCCAGGTCATCTTTAAAGATCACTTCTTTTTGCAACAGCTGTTCGGCCAGTTTAACAAGCAATTCCCTGTTTTGAATAAGCAGGTCTTTCGTTTTATGATATGCATTCTCTACCAGCGCCCGTACTTCTTCATCGATCAGCTTACCTGTTTCTTCACTGTAAGGTTTTTGAAATCCCGAATTTCGCCGGCCGGTAGAATCATAGAAACTGACATTTCCAATTTTATCATTAAACCCGTAATAAGCGATCATCATGTACGCCTCCTTTGTTACCTTTTCAAGATCATCCAGGGCGCCGGAAGAAACCTCGCCAAAGATCACCTCCTCTGCGGCCCTGCCGCCTAATGTGGCGCAAAGATGTTCCGTAAAAGCAGTTTTTGTTCTCAGGTTCTTTTCCTCTGGCAGGTACCAGGCCGATCCCAATGATTTTCCCCGGGGTATTATGGAAACTTTTACGAGGGGATCAACATTTGGCAATAACCAACTGGTTAAGGCATGTCCTGCTTCATGAAAGGCAATTATTCTTTTTTCTTCCGGTGAAATGATCTTGCTTTTTTTCTCGGGGCCGGCCACTATGCGATCGATGGCATTCAGGAAATCTGTTTTACCGATCTTCTCTTTTTTAAAGCGGGCTGCAGTCAGTGCCGCTTCATTACAAATATTGGCAATGTCCGCTCCTGAAAAACCAGGGGTTTGGGCAGACAGGAAATGCAGATCGATATCGTTATCAAGTACCAGCGGCCTGATATGCACTTTAAAGATGGCTTCCCGTTCTTTTATATTGGGCAGTTCAAGATAGATATGCCTGTCGAACCGGCCGGGGCGCAACAGGGCGGGGTCAAGCATATCGCCGCGGTTGGTAGCAGCCAATACAATTACACCGGTGTTGGTGCCAAATCCATCCATTTCGGTAAGTAGCTGATTCAATGTACTTTCTCTTTCATCATTGGCGCCGCTAAACAAGGCATTCCTGCTTCTTGATCTTCCTATGGCATCAATTTCATCGATGAAAACAATGCATGGCGCTTTTTCCTTGGCCCTTTTAAACAGATCGCGAACCCGGGAAGCGCCAACGCCGACAAACATTTCAACGAATTCGGATCCCGAGATGCTGAAAAACGGCACCTGCGCTTCTCCCGCCACTGCTTTTGCCAGCAATGTTTTACCTGTGCCGGGCGGGCCAACGAGTATAACCCCTTTGGGGATCTTGGCACCAAGCCGCGTAAACTCATGCGGTTGCTTCAAAAAATCAACGATCTCCTTTACTTCAAGTTCAGCTTCATCGAGGCCGGCAACATCATCAAAAGTTATGGTGCTTTTATTTTCATTATCGAGCAAAGTAGCGGTTGATTTACCAAAGTTAAAAGCCGAGGATCCGCCTGCGTTTTTCCGGTATACGTACTGCCATAATACGAACAGGATTATCAAAGGAATAAACCACCCTATGATACCCCAGATGTCGTTTGTTTTTTTTACGTAGGTTACTGGTATTATTTCCCTGCCATATAGTTTTTGTTCGGCGACATCCAGCTTTCGCTCAAAACTTTCTATTGAACCGATGCTCATCAGGTAATGAGGACCAGGGTTAGGTACATTTCCAATCAGTGGCCTAAATGCTTTCTGAAATGAAGTATCCCGCTGAAATTCCATTTTCAAATAGATCTCTATGTATTCCTGGTTTATAACAACAATTTTGTCAATGGCTCCTTTATTAAGAATATTCCGCTCAAATTCGGGCCATGAAATTTCCTGTATCGTATTGTTGCTCCACTTATAAAGAAACGGAAGCATTATAATACCCAGTATAACCGCCATCACCCACATTACAGTTGCTTTTTTAGATGAGGGGGTCTTTTGCGGACGTTTTACGATTTTATTATCAGGTTGCATGGCATTTATTTAAAATATGGTTTTCTATAAAATTGAAACTTTATATCAGACAAAATCATGATCCATGTCATTGGAATATATGATTCGCTTCAGCGGCGTAAGGCGAGAATGAACCGGATCTTTGATGCTCCTCCTGTTAACCGGAAATTGTATACTGACAACTCTCATTTCGGCTTATGATAGCGGTCCTTATAATATGGCGCTATTGGTAACTATATTCGATATATCAATATTTAATAACCTAAAAAAATGGAGTTTGTATGTCAACTAAAGAACTTTCAAGACGTAGCGAGCTATTTCCTGTTTTTGATGATTTTTTCAAACCCTGGAACGATTTGCTTGGAATGGGCAGATCTGTTACAACACCGGCTGTAAATATCACAGAAAACAAGAATCATTTTGCACTGACGGTTGCTGCACCCGGTATGAAAAAAGATGATTTCAACATCGACATCGAAGGCAATATGCTGACCATAAGCTGTGAAAAAGAAGAAAAGAAGGAAGAAAAAGAGGAGCGTTATACCCGGAAGGAATATAATTATTCTTCATTTAGCCGCAGTTTTGCTTTACCTGATGAAGTAATTAAAGAAAAAATTGAAGCCGCTTATACTGACGGTGTATTGCATATTACACTTCCAAAAATTGAACAGACTAAAAAAGCCGCCTCGTCTCAGCATATAACTGTCAAATAAGAAATTGGTGCTTACTTTAAGTCCTGCCACGCGGTTGGGCGGGACTTTTATAATAAAAAAACATCCATATGCGCGGAGCTTATAAAATACTGACAATTCGGGGAATCAGCTTACATATTCACTGGACATTTTTATTGCTGATAGGCTGGGTGTTACTGGTAAATGCATACACAGGGAACAACATTGAACAGTTAACATGGTCGTTGTTGTTTTTAACGGCAGTATTCATATGCATCACGTTGCATGAATCCGGTCATGCCCTGATGGCCGCCCGTTATGGCATCAAGGCAAAAGAAATTATACTGCTTCCTATTGGCGGTATTGCCAGTATAGAAAAATTTCCCGACGATCCCGGCCAGGAACTGGCCATAAGTATTGCGGGACCGCTGGTAAACATTTTCATTGCAGGGTTGATCTGGCTGGTATTGCCAAACATGTCATTGGCTGAATATGGCACTCATATGAGCATCATGCATGGCCATGACTTTTTATACAATCTCTTTGTTGTAAATGTAGTGCTTGCCGTATTCAATTTAATACCGGCTTTCCCCATGGATGGCGGAAGGATACTACGTGCCCTGCTTGGATTCAAAATGAATTATATACAGGCTACAACGATAGCTGCAACAACAGGCAAGATCATTGCCATTGTGTTAATAATTGCAGGAATAGTATTCATTAATCCGCTTTTACCGGCCATTGGGATCTTCATTATTTTTTCGGCCGGGGCCGAAGAAAACTATTTGCGATTGAAGTCATTGGTGAGTGGAATTAAATTAAATGAAGTATTGATGTATGATTACAACAGTTTACAGGCAAATATGACAGTACAGGAAGCTGCCAACATCTTAAACAGCAATCACAGCAAATACTTTATTCTGATGGACGGTATAAACCCAATTGGCACTGTTAACCGGATGGAAATTGTAAAAGCCCTTGCCGAAATGAACTATAATGAACCCATAAAAGAACTTGACAAAGAGAAACTGGAATTACTGGATGGAGATAAAGAGGTAGACACCGTACTGGAAAAACTTGCCCGTAATGATGAACGGGTTTACCCGGTGATGGATAACAGCCATTTTATTGGTGTAGTAAGTCTTAACCATATTATTGAATACCTGCTTTTGAATAAAGTGAATACAAAACAATATGGCAGGATCAGATCTTTGGCCGGCCTGTTGCACTAATCATATAATCAATAGAGAAACACCTTATCAACCCTTTAAAAGAGCAACAATGCGCATACGATCCCTTTTACTATGTTTACACGCATTGATTGCAATAACAGCAAGCGCCCAGGTAACCGCTGATGAGTTGCAATTGATAAAAGCGGGCCGCAATGATATTTCCCTGCAATACCCCGATTATGTAAAGGAGTTTTATAAATTGAACGGATCTCAGTTCGTTTGGATGAACAGCTACAATAGTACAGACACGCTGCTTCAACTATTGCAGTTAGCTTCGGATCTGGGCCTTAACACAGAAGACTACCAGTTTGATTTCATCAAATCATTCCGAAGTAATCAGTACATTCCACCCGTTCGCCGCGACACCCTCCTTGCAGAGCTCCGCTTTACGGATGCGGCCATCCATATATTCAGGGATATAGCATATGGTAATCGTAAGCCTGCGCTAGGCTATAATGGTCTAAGCGATTATCCGGATTGCCTCAATATTCCGGAATTAATGGCTGCGGCAATTAAATCAAATCGTTTATCGGGCATCGTAAATGAACTGGAACCTGATTTAGCCGGCTATCGTACTTTAAATAACTGGCTTATAATATATAATCAGCGTTTAAAAGACAGCCTTTTTAAAGAAACAAAAATAATATCAACTGCCGTCAATAGTTCAAATCAGCCGCTGCTGAACAGGCTTTATTACCTGGGGATTGTGGATTCGCTGAATGCCAATTATTCAGTTTCTTTTTTAAAGTCAAAAGTGCGGTCGGCACAACGCCTTTTTAATTTATTGGACGATGGTGTTTTACATAAGCTTACTATTGAAAAACTGAATGTGCCGGTATCGGTACGGATAGCGGAGTTGAAAAATGCCATAAATGCTATCCGTTGGCTTCGTTGCCTTAGCATTCAATCACCTGTATTTGTTGTAAATATTCCTTCAGCAACTCTGTTGGTTGTTCATAATGGAAACACGCTGATGGAATCAAAGTTGATCGTTGGCAAAAGATCAACCCCTACTCCTACCCTTGCCAGTACAATTACAGAAGTGATACTGTATCCCTACTGGAGCGTACCACATAATATAGCAACCCGTGAACTGTTGCCTTTAATACAGCGAAATGCAGGTTACCTCGAAGCTAACAATATGCAGGTATTGAACAAAGCAGGAAAAATAGTTGATCCCGGAAGTATCAACTGGAACAGCCTGTCCCCTTCCAACTTTCCTTATGCTTTGCGTCAATCAACGGGTTGTGATAATTCACTGGGTATAGTTAAACTGAACTTCTACAGCCCTTACAGCGTTTATCTGCACGACACGCCGTGGAAAGTATTATTCAACTTAAACAGGCGCTACTTCAGCCATGGCTGCATGCGTGTTGAAAAAGCCTTGGAGCTGGCTCATTTTCTGTTAAAGGAAAATACTATTGCCATCGATACCCTCGGGGAAAAAGGTTGTATCCGCAATCAGGCGCCCGTACCAATTCCCGTTAAAGAACATACTCCGGTAATTGTATTGTACAATACCGCCTGGTTTGATTCAACCGGTATCGTGCAGTTCAATGAGGACATATACAGGAAAATTAACTTCGATCAAATCAGCATTAAAAGATCAGGAAAATAAACTTATTACTGGTTATATATCCGGAATAATCTCAAAATAATTTCCACATTCATTACTAACGGCAGGAGCCTATTCGTTCAGATATTTTTCCATTAAAGACAAAAGTTGATCGGGATCAAATGGCTTTGTAATATAATCATTGGCCCCGGCATCAAGGCCTTTGCTGATCTCAGATTTTTCAGCAGAGGCAGTAAAAAAAAGAAAGGGCGTGTTCCTGAAGACTGGTTGGCGCCGGAGTATTTCAAGCAGATGATAGCCGTCTATCTCAGGCATCATGATGTCGCAGATAATAAGATCGGGGTTTTCCTTCAATGCGATCTCCAGCCCTTCCTGGCCATTACAGGCTGACAGCACTTCGTAATTGGCCAGTTCCAGCAATTCAGAGGTGTTTTCCCTGATAGGGGTATTATCCTCAACCAATAGTATTCGTTTCATTGCTAATGCTTTTAAAGAATTATCGTTGAAACGTTTTCATAAAAAAACGGAGGTCTACGAAGCGATATGTAAGGTAAGGAATTTATGGTTATCAGGATCAAATTTCCTATGTTCCAATTGTTTATTATCATAGCTGGTATTGACACCCATCATTGAAATCAGGGACCGGATACTGGTAGCTTTATAAGAAGAACACCTGGATTACTAATTTGACCATATCTGAAATTTAAAAAACATGAAGAAAAGAGAGCCGCCCCACAGTTTACAAACACAGAAAAATAAAACCGGCAACATATGCGTATCAATAATTACACCCGTCTCGTTTCTTTTAAAAGACAGGAAACTGATATCAATGCAAATAGAGAAGGCTGTTCACCAGGCTAAAATGTTATTACGAAATAGCTATGACAACAACATTGCTACCCCCCTGTCGGATGCAATAGATGAATTATCTGAACAAATAGACTATTTGCACAGAGGCACAGGTATCGGCTTTTTTGTTTCCGGTCACGCAAAGGCACTTATTCACTTCAACTTTCCCGTAACTGAAAAAGTGACTATCGATCACGCATTTCAGGTCAAAGAACTTATATATGAATCTTATTACGATGTTTCTTATGCCATATTGGCGCTTGGAAAAAATGAAACAAGGCTTTACACCGCCCGGCTGGATAACATTACGGAAATCATTGATAAACATTTTCCCCAAAAGCGCGATGTATTGTACGAATATAGCGGGCCGCCAAGAGGAGGCTCTTATACAGGTAATAGTTCTTTAAAAGAATTTGAAAAAGACAAAATCGTAATGGATGAAACGAGGGTTAGTGATTTTTTCAGGGAAACCGACAACGTATTAAGCAATTATATAACCAATGAAACTTTGCTGGTTATTACAGGTGATAGAAACGATCTGTTGTATTATAAAACAATAACTGCCTACAATAAGCAAATTGCCTGTGAAATTCCAGGAAGTCATATTTCTCTTAACCCGCAGGAGCTCGGCCCACTGGCGTGGAAGAACATGCTATTATACCTGAACAAATGCAAAAGACGTGTAATAGATGATTTTGAAGAAAAGATTGGCGAGGGTAAGGGAGTCACCGGCTTAGAGAACATATGGAGAACTGTTTTGGAAGACAGGTGTTACAGGCTGCTGGTAGAAAAAGACTATTCGGTAAAAGGTTATTTAGTAAACGATCGGGCCGCTGATCTGCGTCTCGACGTTCCTGATGAGCCGCATACAATTGTGGCCGATGTGGTGAATGATCTTATTTTAAACGCGCTCGATAAAAAAGCAGAAGTAATAGTTTTTGACTACAATACATTGAAAGATCATAACAGACTGGGTTTAATAACAAGGTATTGACCGAATGCCGGCCGGGTTCGCGGACCGGGAATACCAATAAAATCGTTTAATCTTGAAAAATGCAAATTCTATATTACTGATCTTACTGTTATCGTCAGGCCTTCTTACGGGCAGGTCCAATACATTTCAATTTAATTCAATCTCCGGCGAACATTCTGTAACCGGCTATCCTCCCCGTGAGGTACCCATTCTATGTTATCATAACATTACTGCAAACACTGAAAAAGAGAATATCTACCGGATAAGCGCGCTTCATTTCGAACAACAAATAAAGGTTTTAAAGGACAGTGGCTATCACAGCATAATTCCGGCTCAGTTATATGATCATATAAAAAATGGAGTACCATTGCCTGTAAAGCCGGTTATGTTCACTTTTGATGATACACATGAGACCCACTTTTCAATTGCATCAAAGATCCTGGAAAAATACGGGTATAAAGGTGTATTCTTCATTATGACGGTTTGCATCGGAAAAAGAAACTATCTTAAAACTGAGCAGATTAGAGTACTGGCAGAAAACGGGCATGCCATCGAAGGTCATACCTATGATCATCCATCTGTAAAAAATATACAGGGAAACCAGTGGGAGCAGCAGGTTGATAAACCTAAAATGAAACTGGAAGCAATTACCGGAAAACCGGTCGATTTTTTTGCTTATCCCTTTGGCGTGTGGAATGAACAGGCTATTATCGAATTGAAGAAACGGGGCGTAAAGGCCGCTTTTCAGTTGACAGGCAAAAAAAGCCAACAGGAGCCTCTATATACAATCAAACGCATGATGGTGCCGGGAACGTGGTCGGGGAAGGTACTGTTGAAACACATGGCTGCCAGCTTTCACTGATGATTAACTTAACGGCTCAGTTAAATGTATTTTAAAACTTATCTGATAAAGATCCCTGTCTTTTCGTTTTGAATGATTATAATCCTGGGCCGGTTTGACCGCCATCATCGAAACCCGTAAAGATACCGGCTAAATTGCATTACAAGCCATTATCATGCTTAAAAAAGTACAATACCATCTAAAGACCACGGCTGTATATCCGGGCATATATCAACCCAGGGATGAGAAAGGGTTAGGATTAAGGAGAAAAAGCACTAAAACACCTGTTAATATTATAGAGTTTCCTGATTATTACCAGATAGAGATGCCGGCGCCGGGTTTTAAAAATGATGAGTTCTTTATAACCAGTCACGGTTGTTCTTTGTTTATAGCCGGAAGGAAAAGGGCCGCCGCTAAAAATAATGATGCATGCTATCGCCTTCATGGTTTCGACTACGATTATATATCCAGAAAGATCGACCTGCCAACCGATGCCGATACGGATTTTGGTACGGCTGAATATAAGAACGGGGTGTTGTATGTCTATTTGTATAAAACCGGTTTTCCGGTACAGAAATATCACAACTTTATTATTGTTTACTAAAAGCCATTTTTTAAAAACTGATGTCATAAATACGCGTCTATGAGCTTTTCATTTAATCATCCTTATCAATATGCTGCTGAATATGCTGCTCCCGTGGCATACTTTTGCATGGAGTATGCCATTCATCAACCCCTGAAGATCTACGCCGGAGGGTTAGGCTTTTTAGCCGGCTCTCACATGCGTAGCGCCTTCGAATTAAAACAAAACATGGTGGGCGTTGGTATTTTATGGAAATATGGATATTATGATCAGATACGAAAAAGCGATCAGTCCATGGATGTATTATTCGAGGAAAAGGTGTATGGTTTTTTAGTAAAAACCGACATCCGGTATACGATCCAGGTTTCAGGCCATGATGTATGGGTAACAGCGTATTACCTTCCGCCCGAAGTATTTAATACGGCGCCTGTTTTTTTGTTGACCACCGACCTTCCTGAGAACGATTACCTGGCGAAAACTATTTCGCATAAACTGTACGATGCCAACCCCGAAACCAGCATAGCGGCCGCCATTCTGCTCGGTGTAGGCGGAGCGAAACTCTTTGAACATCTGAACTGGAAACCTGAGGTGTATCATCTGAACGAATCACACGCCTTACCACTCGCCTTCCACTTATACAACGAATTCAAGGATATTCAGAAAGTAAGGAAGAAACTGGTATTTACCAATCATACGCCTGAACAGGCAGGGAATCCGCAAACAGATTTCCTGCTGCTTGAAAGAATGGGTTTTTTTTGCTGTGTTCCGGTTACGGAAGTAAGAATGATCACCCGGTCGGAAGATCACGTATTAAATCACACGTTAAGCGCTCTCCGGCTTTCCGGCATGGCAAACGGTGTATCAAAGAATCATTTGCAAACACTGATAAAAATGTGGAGTTCCTACCAGGGCATCTGTCCGATAATCTCCATCACCAATGCACAGAACTTTACATATTGGGCAGACCACGAAATGTATAAAGAAATATCCCAGAATAATATGGATGGGATCAGGATGAGAAAGTATGTTGGAAAAAGCAATTTGTTTGACGTTGTAGCCGATCAAACCGGGGAGATCTATGACGAAAAAGTTTTGACCATTGTTTTTGCGAAACGTTTTACCGGTTATAAACGGGCAGATCTGCTTTTCTATAATATGGAAAGGTTCAACAGCATTGCCAATAGTACTGAAAGGCCGGTACAAATCATCTGGGCCGGCAAACCATATCCCATGGACTATACATCCATCGGCATTTTCGATAAAATTGTAAACATATGCAAATCGTATAAAAACTGCTCCGTTTTGGTTGGGTATGAGCTGAAACTTTCAAAGCTATTAAAAAACGGTGCAGACGTATGGTTGAACGTTCCGCGTTTAACGCATGAAGCCTCAGGCACCAGTGGAATGGCTGCTGCCATGAATGGTGCCATAAACGTAAGCACACCCGACGGATGGTTTCCGGAATTTTCAAAGGACAAGATCAACAGCTTTATTATTCCCCCGGCACAACCGGGGTTGACAGATTATGAACAGGACGCTATCGACGCTAATAATTTATATGACCTGCTGGAAAAAGAAATCATTCCTATGTATTACGACTACCCTTCCAGATGGCTTTCGATCATTAAAAACAGTATGCAGGACGTGCTGCCCTATTTTGATAGTGACCGCATGGCAGCCCAATATTATGAAAGGATGTATACAGTAAACATTGAGCCAAAAAAACAAGACAACGATCAATTGATCCTGACAAACCAATTTACCTGAAATGAAACTATTTCCCGGTGATGCTTAAAGTAAATTACATCCACTATTAAGCCAGATGTTAAAACAGAAATTTTCTTCCGCCACTATTGAGCAACTATTTGTTCTTTTACGTTCATCCCCAAAAGGATTACTTCCTTCCATTGCGGCGGAAAGGGAAAAAAGCCAGGCAAAGCAACATATTGCAGAAAGCCGGTATAGGAAAAATTTTAAATTACTGATCAGGCAGTTTAAGAACCCGCTATTGCTGCTTTTGGCAGTTGCCGTTTCGCTATCTGCGATCCTGGGCCAGTCATCAGACAGCATTATTATCTTTTTAATTCTATTAATTACCGGCCTGCTCGGTTTCTGGCAGGAGCTTAATGCAGGAAAAGCTGTTGAGAAACTGCAAAAATTAACTGAGACAAAACATACTGTATTGCGGGATAATGTACCTGTGCAATTACCCGCCGGTAAAATCGTGCCAGGCGATATTTTACTATTTGACGCAGGAGATATAATTCCTGCAGATTGCCGTATAATAGAAAGCAACGACCTGCATGTAAATGAAAGTACACTGACGGGCGAATCCTATCCGGTTGAAAAATCGGCCGGCATTCTGAGCGATTCACTGCCTATGCGTAAAAAGTATAACGCTTTATGGAAAGGTACCAACGTGGTTAGCGGATCAGCCACAGCCATTGCCGTACATGTAGGCGAAGAAACGGTGTTCGGACAAATGGCCCACAGCCTTGTTCAATCACCTGAAACAGCTTTTGAAAAGGGAATTGGTCATTTTGGTTTTTTTCTATTGAGGGCTACCGTCATTCTTTCACTAATTATACTATTATCGAACCTTTACTTCCAAAAGCCATTTTTTGAATCGATTTTATTTTCCCTTGCGCTTGCGGTAGGCATGGCGCCGGAATTGCTGCCGGCCATCATGACATTTGCCATGGCAGCAGGCACAAGAAGAATGTTAAAAAAGAAAGTCATTGTAAAGAAGCTTTCCGGTATTTTCAATTTCGGCGAAGTAAATGTTTTATGTACCGATAAAACAGGCACTATTACCGAAGGGATATTGACAGTTAAAGACTTTGTTGATATTAACGGAATGAAGAGCGACCGGCTGCGGCTGTATGCTTTTTTGAACGCTTCTTTTCAAAAAGGGTTTACCAATCCCGTTGATCAGGCGATCATGTCACTTGATATGTCAACTTCCGGTTATGAAAAAATAAATGAGATCCCTTATGATTTTATACGAAAACGATTAAGTGTAGCGGTAAATAAAGAAACGTCGCGTTTGATCATCACTAAAGGTGCTTTTGCCAATATCATCCAGATCTGTGGTTTTGCAGAATCGGGAATTGGAGAAACTACATCATTGGATGAAGTAACGCGAGACAGGATAAACAAAGATTTTATCAGGTATTGTCATTTAGGATATAGAGTATTGGGCGTTTGTTACAAGATGATAGAAGATGGTAAAATTGTAAGAAGCGATGAAAGTGATATGATATTTCTTGGTTTTATCTTACTTGAAGACCCGTTGAAAGAGAGTACGCTTTCTTCTTTTCAAAGGCTTGAACAATTGAATATACAGGTTAAGATCATAACCGGTGATAATAGATTTGCGGCAGCGCATGTAGCGGGGAAACTCGGCATAAAAAATCCTGTTATTTTAACCGGTGAGGAAATGCACTATTTATCGCCCGAAGCATTGATCATTAAGGCACAACAAACTGACATTTTTACTGAAATTGAGCCACACCAAAAAGAAGCAATAATAAAGGCGCTTCAGAAATCACATTTTACCGTGGCATATATTGGCGATGGTATCAACGATGCGGCAGCTATCAACGCAGCTGACGTTGGAATTTCAACCAATAATGCAGTTGATATAGCGAAAGAGGCTGCAGATTTTGTATTGATAGAAAAAGACCTGTCTGTTCTTACCGATGGGATCTGTGAAGGCAGGACATCTTTTGTGAATTCTATGAAATACATCTTTATCTCTACCGGCGCAACCTTCGGCAACATGCTTAGTGTTGCTGGCGCTTCGCTGTTCCTTCCATTCTTACCTATGTTGCCCAAACAGATATTGTTAACTAACCTCATCACAGACCTTCCATTCCTGTCCGTGGCTTCAGACCATGTAGACAATGAAGAATTGACCAGGCCCCAAAAATGGAATATTAAATTGATCCGTCGTTTTATGCTTGTCTTCGGTTTACACAGTTCTATATTTGATTTTTTAACCTTCTATCTCCTTTTCTTTCATTTACAACTTACTAACTCATCATTCCAAACAGGTTGGTTTGTGGTATCATCGGTCACTGAGCTATTTATATTGTTTATTGTAAGAACCAAAAAAGCCGTGATCAGAAGCAGGCCTGGCAGGCTGTTGTTGATCACATCGTCGCTTTCATTTATACTTATTCTTTACCTGCCGTTCTCTCCCCTGGCCGGTATATTTGGCTTTTCGGGTATACAGCCGCAGCAGGCATTGATCATTGTCATTGTATTACTCGCATATGTAATGACAGCGGAATTGTTAAAGCGGGCTTTTTTTTATCACCGGGAACCAAGGCTGCAATAAACTATACGTAGATATTATTATCCAAATAATCTTTGCCGGAATTTACCATATTTCAGCAGGCCCTTCCTTATGTTTTTTTAATTGCCTCGTCAGATTTTCAATAGCCTGATCGAGCGCGGCATAAAAATCATCAGCCCGTTCGCGGCAAATGAAAGCGCTTTTGGGTATCAATACGTGGCATTCGATCTCACAATTATTCAGTTTGCCCGCTTCTGTTTTTCTTAACACTATTTCATACCCGGTAATATGGTTGTAAATTTTTTCAAGGCCGGCAAACTTCCGGCGCATAACAGTCTCAAATTCCCCGCTCACCCGAATCCCGGGTGATATTATATTCAGGTTCATTGTACAACTTTAAATAAATGAATAATTAATTAAATCAGTTTACCATACTAGCCAGTTTCTTTTCATTGAGGATGGTAATAATTCCATCATTTATATCTATTAACTTTTCCAATTTAAACTCATTAAGCGTTCTTATCATCGATTCAGTAGCGGTACCCGCAATGGCTGCAAGATTCTGACGGCTCATATCGATGTTCGCTTTATAAATACTATATACATCAATCAATGCCTCTGCAACCTTTTTGCGCAGGGAATTATATGCCATTCTTACCAGCATTTCTTCCATCTTAGAAAGATTCTGTGTAAGCAAAACGGTAAATTTTTTTACAGCCTCCCGGCTTGTATTAATTACTTCCAGAAAATCCTCTTTAGGAATTGCTATCAGTTCTGTATATTCGATAGCTTCGGCTGTTTCCCGGTATGACGTGCCTTCCATTAACGGCACATAACCTAAGAAATCGCCTTCTTTATATAAGCCCGTTATCAATTGTTTACCATCCTGGTTTGTTTTAAATGTCTTCACTTTGCCTTTCCTGATATAGTATAGTCGCAATGGCCGGTTCCCTTCTGAATAAAGGATCTGTTTTTTCTTATAAATATTAACGTCCCTGTATTCGGTCAGGAATTGCATTATTTCATTTTCAGACACGGCCTTTTTAAAGTCTGATAGTTTACCATCTTCAGTTGAGATTTTCACCATTTCGGCTTTTTTCAGTCTGGTTTCTACTGCGCTCAGCAGATCGGTATCTTCAAAAGGTTTGATCAGGTAATCATCGGCCCCAAGATCCATACCTTTACGCAATTCGGTTCTGTCGGCTTTGGCCGTCAAAAAAATGAATGGCGTATTACGTAAAGCGACGTTCTTTTTCAATAGATGTAATAGCCCATAGCCATCCAGAACGGGCATCATGATGTCGCAAAGGATAAGATCCGGCGCCTCCTTAATGGCGGTAATCATACCTTCTTTGCCATTCTCCGCCTTACACACCTGGTAATTAGCCAACTCCAGGATCTCTGCAATATTATCCCGAACCTGTTCATTGTCTTCAATAACTAAAATCTTTTTCATGATTGTCAGGCTTTAATTAATGTGAAGAATATTTATAACCTACCTTTTAGGTTTTATAGGATTACAGGTTTCATCCGGGACAGGAAAAGTGTGTTTTGCCGTGAATTAGAACCGAGGAATATAAATTAGCAGTTCAAAAGGAATAGCTCCAGTCGTTTTACCAGATCATGCTGGCAACCTTTTGCAAAGATTTGTAATTGCAGGTGTACTTCACCTGATTTTCTTCAGCAGCATACCTGATTTAATTCAGTTAAATACAAAAAATAATGCCCACTGTCATTAACCGACTGTGAGCACGCCTAATATTGCATTGATTATCAGATGATCTTAGTTTTCAGTTGAATAATATTTTCTTTGGCTTTCATAAAAGCTTCGGCATTAAAAGAGATACTATTTATACCCTGTTGCACCAGGAATTGTCCGATTTTTCTAACAAACTACCGATCTTTCCGAAATAGTAATTAAGCAACAATCTTTTGCCGCCTGGGCGCTGGTTCAACCGGTGTTCTGCGCCATTTTACGTTCAGTAATATAGAGCCAAAAGCAATACATACAAGTGCGCCAAAAACAAACCAGCCGAGAAAGGGTATTAGCGACAATATCTTAATAACAATAAAAATACCCAGGGAAACTGTTACCTGCCGCCAATATGACCAGTTGGCAGGAGAACGGTTGTTTAACCAGCTGGCTACCACTACGGCAGTTATAGTGCCGGCAAAAACCGCGAGTGTAACATAGCCGAATAGTAAAATAAGCCCAATTGGTAAGCCGATGATAGTTATACAGGCTATTGCCGCAGCTACCGGTACACCGATCCAAAATAATAAGCCAAACCCCAGCGACTTCAATGTTTTGTCATAAAAAGTATGACCAGCCTTTTTCATGGTTCTTCTGAATAAATACTGGATGGCCATGATCATTATTAAAACCGTACCGAGGTACCAGGCCAGTCCAAGAACCGAGGTAAACCCCAGCAGGTACCATTGAGCCTGATTTATTCGCAAAGACGGATCGTAAATGGCCCGGCCGTTTTTTATTGAATTATTGAATTGAACATCCTTTGAGGGGCTCCAGTAACGGACATCATTGTCAAATACGGCATTTCTTTCAATATTAATTTTATCGCCTACAATGACTGACCGCCCGCCTACTGCGCCATTTATCGAAATATTGCCTCCGCGGCAATCCATATCATTTAGCACGATCCCATTCAGGGTAAATTTTCCGGAAGCTGATTTAACGGTTCCATTTACCCGGCCATCCAGTATAATTTCGCCTCCGGCAGATATCAGGTTTCCAATTATTGCTTCCTTGCCTATTACGACATTTCCACCGGTTACCACAACATCGCCTGATACATTTTTCAATATATTCAGCCTGCCGCCGGCACAACGAATATCATCTCCCACATGACCATTTAAAGTGATAGTGCCGCCAGCGGCAAGGAGATCATTTAGTATACTGTCATTTATGATCACCGTTCCTCCGGCAATGATTAAATCACCATATACCGGCGCATTGATCGAGATCTCTCCTCCTGAGATATACATATCCTCATACACCGGTTTATCAATAATTATATTTTTACCGGTCCTGATCCTGATGGCCTGCACAGAGACTGCCGTGCTCAACAGAATAACCAGGCATATAAAGCGTTTCATAAATAATGAGTTATATGCGATGATTTAATTAATGGTGTGCTATAAACAAAGGCTTATTGACCTCTTCCATAAGTATATCGGCCAGGCTCGGCCTGAACCACCGGGAAACCATTCCCCTGTTGTAAGCACCCAGAACAATTAACAAATCCTGCTTATTTCCCTTCAGGTGTTTTACTATTTCCAATTCAGCTTCACCCCTCAGTACAGTATAACCTGTTTCGGCAAAGTGCCGCTTCATAAATTCCTTCATCAGCCTGTTATCAGGTACATGTAATGTTTCCCGTGAACTTTTTACCGAAATAACTTCTGTTGTCAGGTCTTTGAATTCTGCAAAAAGATAGCTGTAAGCCCTGATCGCAAAAACAGAAGCCGGTTCGCCGTCATACAGAAAAACGGTCTTCTCGAACGGCTTGAACTTTTGCGGCACCACCAGTACAGGGCATTGCACTTCACTTAACAGTTCCCTTACAAACCGTGTAGGCAACCTTTCTTCGTAATGAGTAAATGTTTCTTTGATATCTATTATAAGCAGATCGGCAAAAATACTTTCGTGAATCAGTTCATGAATGGCAATATTTCTGTCATGGTGTACAGAATAATTGATGCCGGCTTCCTGGCAGGCCCTGTTGAATTTATTGGAAGATACATCCCTGGCAATTTCATCCTGCTTACCAAGAGAAGCCATTTTTTCTTCGTTTACCTCTCCTTCTTTGCTTACCAGGTCATAGATCTTATAACTATGATAAGTAACGTCATCAAGAAAAATCCCAACCAGATGTGAGTTGGTATGTTTGGCTATGTAAACAGCGTAAGCTGTAGTACTTTCCGAATATTTTAATCCGTCGATTACTGCAAGTATCTTTTTCATATTGAAAGCTATTTGTGGTGAGCAATAAATACAGGAAGATTAATGGTTTTAATAACTAACTCCGCGGTACTGTGTTTGAATATCCCGGAGAGCATACTTCGGCCAAAAGCGCCCATAACAACAAAAACATTTTTCTTTCCAAGCAGGTACCCGAACAGTTTATCACTGGCCTTTCCACTCAACAGTTGAAAACCAATGCTGGAATAATGGAGCTGGAGCAACTCTCCTATTTTCTCTTTGCCGATAAATACGTTCCCGCCGTCCTCATTGACCTGAAGTACTGTAACCTTTTTTCCTGTTAACTCAGGAAAGAGATAAATAAATTGTTTAATGGCATAAACGGATTCGGATTTACCATCGTAGGCGAATACCACTTCATCAATACCATAAAAACTAAAAGGAGCCAGCAATACCGGACATTCAGATTTAGCCAGCACTTCCTTTATATAGTGACTGGGGATCTCTTCTCTTTTTTCACCGAACGACATGGCAGGATCAACTATAAGAAGCTCTGCAAACCGGCTTTCCTGAATGATGTCGTCAACAGATATCGCCATATCCTTATGAATAATACAATTAGCTCCCCTGTTGGTACAGGCTTCTTTGAACAAACGGATATTCTGATCCATAACTTCCGTTATGGGTGTGCCGGTTGTTGAAGATGCTGCAGTAGCTGAATATACTGGCGTTTTCATCGGCTGTTCCTGCAGCTCTTTTTTGTCAACAAATACCCCTGCGAGTTTTGAGTGTGTTAGTTTGGCGATATAACATGCAAAATCCAATACATTAATATTAATCTCCCTGTGATCAACAGCAACTAAGATCTTTTTCATATCAGATGTTTTACTAAAGCTATTTATAATCAATAGCGTTGCCTATGATGGTGGTTACAGCAGGGAATGATTAAAATCAAACGCAGGAAGGTGTTGCCTGAAAGGCCGGATTGAGGTAATTGCCAGGGTAATAAAGGCGGGTTAGCATATATTTCCACATATCATTAATCTTCATTTCGATGCAATTCATAATCGTTCTCATCTTTGTCATCGGGTTTCTTACCGGTAGTGATCTCTCTTCCTAAATCATTTTGTTGCTGTAGCGTCCAGCCATCAGTAATGGTAGACTCCAGCCAGATATTGCCTGACTTTCTGAAAACCTGGGCCAGTAAACCAAATTTCTCAACAAAAGCCTTTTCAAGTTCTGCTACCGACATTGCGTCTTCAACAATAAGACTGCCTTCTGCTGTTTTTATTGAACAGGCATCACTTAGTTTTTGGTTATGCTCTATATTTACTTGCTTATTACCCTGGCCATTTTTTGTATCAATCTTTTTTAAAAACTCAATTTTCAAAAAAGGATATGCCTGATTAAAA
Organism: uncultured Niastella sp.; assembly: GCA_966211305.1. Taxonomy (GTDB): domain Bacteria; phylum Bacteroidota; class Bacteroidia; order Chitinophagales; family Chitinophagaceae; genus Niastella. The sequence goes on along the minus strand of CBIHPC010000004.1, from coordinate 25,306 downwards.
TCCCGTTGCACATCTTTAACCAGCCTGTCTTCGTTAATCAGCAATTGCATAAAATAATTTTTAGAATTACTACTCACTTAAAAGTATCAACAGACAAGTTAATATTATTAAAATGCAGGATGTATGACCGCGGGCAGTTGTGGTGGTGACAGCCATCAAGTCTTTTAATGGATTCAGATCTGCTTAATCACTGAATTCAGAATGCATACCGATACGCCATTTGGCGGCGTCAGCCTGATGCCTGCTCCCGGGAAAATTGCTATTGATTTTCAACAGATCGTTGTTAGCCGAATTTGCCAAGTGGTAATCATTTAATGTAATTCAATGATGAGTGATGAATACCGGCAATTTATGTTCACGTATTACGTCTGCGGTAAAACTTTTACTAAAAGCCATGGAAAGTGACGACCTGCTGAATGCCCCACTAACAAGGATGACGCCTTTTTTTTCATTTATCCATAAACCAAAATATTTTTTTGGATTCAGATCAAGTTTAAGAAGGGTGAGATTTGAAAAATGGCGGGCGCATAACTCTTCGATGTTCCTTTCATCCGGGAAACTGATCTCAGAACCAGACTGAACGAAAACCAATACCGTATTATTATCAGTTAGTTCAGGGAACAGATATGCGAACTGCCTGATTGCATATACCGACGATTCGCTACCGTCATATGTGAGAATATTTGTTTCTGGAAATTCAAATCGTTCCGGCACTGCCAATACCGGACATTCCGCATTATGCAAAGCGTCTTTTAGATAGCTGTCGGAGTTGCCAATCCCTGCATTTGTATAAAATGACTCACTTCCCAGGATCAGCAAATCAGCAAACCTGGTTTCCTTTTTCAAACCAGGTAATGCAAATTCACTATAGTCTTTATGAACCCGGCAATCAATATTGTTCGACTTGCACAAACTAACAAACCTGTCAACATTCTGTTCTACCGTTGTCACATCTTCGTCTTCCATTGTTGGAATAATAGTATGTCCGCTTACGCCAACGGAGTAACTCCATAAACCTGAATAATCTATCTGAGGTAAAAATACACCGGTAAGCAAAATGGGAGATAACTCGTTTAACCTGCGGGCGAATTCAAATGCCCCATCACTGAAATGAGCGCCGTCGAAAGCAAGAAGTACCTTTTTCATATAAGGAACAATTGAAGTGATATCGAAATTTACCATAATGAAGTTAGGTCTAATCTATATCCTCACCCCATGACGGCGGGCAATGCTGGTAATGATTATGGTCAATGTTCCTATATTATTAGTTCATGATGGCATTGTAAATCACCGATAGCATGTTGTATGGCCAGGCAATTTGACTGTACGCAAATCACTGCTTGCAGGGCCGCACTGTACATCCCTTACTGGAAACCCATTTTCCGGATTTTTTAAGTGCACGCACAACATCAGCACCTATTCCAAACCCGGGATCATTATTACATTCTACATTCATGAATTTTAATGAAGCAAAAAAAATCCCCGCTGTTTTTAACAACTGGGATTTTGTTCCAATTCAAAAAGCTTAAAAAACTACCACCTTTCAACCGCCAACTTGTGCGTGCTTACAAGGGCATTCTTTTCATTCAAAATGCGGATATAGTAAAAAGCCTGTGCCGTAATGGTGGGGATCTGTAGTAGCACGGTTTGGCTTTGTGTTGTCAGCATTATTTTCTGTTTAACTACTTTCCGTCCCAATGGATCTGCCAGTTCGATTATATATTTTCCGGAGGGCAGGTCATTGAATTGAATATTTACTTCATCGAACAACACCGGATTGGGGTATACCCTGATATTGCCGGTTTCTAAAAGTGACTTACCAAATAACATGGCAGATGGGGCGGTTTTTTTTGTGGCGAGCACATTACTGCTTGCCAGATCGGCGATGCCATACAAGTCCTGTATGGCGGGTGAAGGTGATGCCTGCCAGGTTGTATGGTCAACAATAAAGGATGCTTCTGTGTATATCGAACTGCTGACCAGCAGTTTTCCATCTTCGTTTATTGCAGCTCCATTGGTTGTAAATGCAGCCGGTAAACCTGTAATGGTTGCAAGGTAGGTTGCCAGCCTGGTTTTGATTTCGATCTTGTAAACGCGGTTGCCGGCAGTAACGAGGTAAAGGTTTCCTGCATCGTCGGCAACCATATCGCCGCCAAGGTTGCTACAGGTGTTGTAAATCGACATTTCCCTGTTCCGGGGATCATCTTTCAATTCGCCCATGTCAGTAAGTGAAGGCTTGTTATTGGTGGTAAAGCGGATCAGTCGATTTTCTGTCGTAATAGTATATCCATATCCATCAGGCGTTATTACCAGCCTGTTAACAGGATCGTTGATCTTAAAGGTATAATTGCCTGCCTTGCTGAAAGACAGCCCTGGTTCGGCATATACTTTCCTGGTGGAAAGGTCGATATACCGCAGCATGTCATCGCTCATGGACACATAGAACAGCCGGTTCGTCTTCTGGTCGAAGGCCATGGCTGCAATTCCGGAGTTACCTTTGGGTGCAGCAGGATGATTAACTACAAAAGCAATGGGCAAAACAGGCGAGGCTATCTTGTCTGTAAACCTGTTAGCAGCAATATCGTAGTGAAGCAGCCCTCTGTCGTTCATATTTAACAGCATCTGGCTTAATTTACCCGTCTTCATATTCAGGGTGCGTAAGGCAACCCAGTCGTTGCTTCCCTTACTGGCAGAGGTGATGGCGTAGGTGATTTTATCTGACTGTGCGATAACAGCCGCCGGAAAGACAGCAAGCATCAGCATATATCTGATCATTTTGCACATAATCTATTGTTTTAAACTTTATGTTTTAAGATGAGGCCGTATGGCAAACCGGAAAAGCGTTCTTTTTATGACAGAGGTTGTTCTAAATGGGAAATCAGACCTGAATTGGGAAAAGAATAAGGAATCAGAAGTTGCCGGATCAATTAAAGGACAATTGAATCAACTGGTTGTATGGCTTCGCCAATCACGATCACAGTAATGGTGGATCAGCTTCTTACAAATTTAAATATTTTTATTTCATTGAAACAAAATAGTTAATGTCAGGAGAAAATACAGCGGATATAAGCGGCGTTGCCGTGGCGCTTGACGCTTTTAAAATGACCAAACAGGGACAGGATACCACTAAGATCGGCGGTTTTACTCCCATTCAGCGATTTTTCATTTCAGTGGCCAGGATCTGGCGGGTAAAAATGAAAGACGAATACCTGCGCTATCGGTTAAATAATGATCCCCACTCACCACCAATGTGGCGGGTAAATGGCCCGCTCCATGTGTAAGAGAGGCCTGCAGTGGTTCAATCAACACGCATATTGCCGGTATGGCACGTTACCAGTTTTTATAAAAATTAAAAAGGGATTGAAATTAATCTTAGTATATTAGTAGTCGTATATTTTCAGAGTTATTATGTGGCGGCTTAATAATAAGAAGCAGCGGAAATCATGGAAAATGGTGAATTTTGATTATTTAACTCTTTATTTATATGTTAATCACAACTATCAAATAACAATATCCTATATTAGGACCAGCAACTCCACGCACTGTTTTCTATAATAGGCAAAGGCGACCAGTTTTAAAAGATCCCTTATTTACTGGAATAGCAATTGGGCTAAGATCATTTATCATTTGAGGATGATAGATGGTGATGTACTTTGAGGTTTTGGTCATGGCTGACCTCCCCTCTTAAGTAAAAGCAATTGTCTTAACAGTACCAACCGGAAATGTATACGATAAACTATAAACCTTGCCTTATGCTATTTAATTCCATCAACGTAGCGATTGCAGACGACCACACATTATTCAGAAAAACATTAAGAGATTACATAACCGGACAAAAGAACATCAACGTTGTTGTTCAATCTCCGGATATACAGGATCTTTTATATAAGCTAAAAAACAACTGCGTGCAGGTGTTACTAATGGATGAATATATGCCAAAGCTTAACGGAGCCGAGGCTGTAAAAACGATCCGCCATGAACATCCTGAGATAAAAATTCTGATATTGTCCATGCGCACCGACATGGAATTGTTGAGTGATCTGATGGACCTGGGAGTATATGGATATTTTTCTAAAGCCGATGAACCGGAGGAACTGATCCATGCCATTATAACACTTTCGGAACAACGCATTTACCGTAATAAAATGTTTACCGAGGTTATGTACTGGAGTAAACAGAATGATATGGAAATGAATATACCTGCGGCCCATACTCCATTAAGCGAAAGGGAAAAACAGATACTTAAACTTTTGTGGGATGAAAAAAGTAACAAAGAAATAGCAGACCATTTATTCCTCAGCGTGCGGTCTGTTGAGAAAATAAGGCAGGACCTGAAAGAAAAACTGGGCGTTAAAACTACGGTGGGCTTATTAAAGTACGCTATGAGTACTAAAGTAATTGGACATAATTGCGGTTTTCCACGTAACTATAACCTTGAAAGCCGGAAAGCAGTAAACCTTCGGTAACTGGCAGAAGATGCATATCAGGATCTATTCAACCGGGTACAGGCAAACGCTTTCAACTGCGCATTTCAGGCAATTGTTATCGCGGCTTCCAATGCAAATGGCGGAAAAGGCCGGGCGGTTCAGGCTTTGGCAGGACGCTTATGCATTTTTATTTGGCAAACTCCTGCTTACTAAAGCATTTAAGGACTATGGATACGACCTGGATCTGCAACAACTGCAGTACACGGAGTATGGGAGACCTTTCCTGCCCGGGGCACCTGATTTCAATATTTCACATTCGGGTCATCGCGTCATCTGCGCCATTGCCCGCTATGGCCGGGTTGGTGTTGACCTGGAAGCAATAACCGATGTGAACATTAACGATCTCTGCGGTGTATTCGCTCCTGAAGAATGGAGCGCTGTCAGGAGCTCGGCTTCTCCTCTAAACACTTTTTATCAATTCTGGACGGCGAAGGAAAGCCTTATCAAGGCCGATGGCAGAGGACTTACTGTACACTTGCCAGATATAATTATTACACCGGAACATATTATTCCGCTCAACGGCCACCGCTGGCATCTGCGACCGGTATCCGATTTTCCGGGTTACGCCTGCTGTATTGCAGCTGAATTTGCAATAAGAGAGCTGAGCATACATGAAGTTACAGTTAACGATCTGCTCTGCAACGAAGCCACAAAGTAGTGATCACCTGGCGGCGTTATATAACACGGGATTAAGTGCGGGATCGTTATACATTTTCATTTGCTTATACACTTTCATATGTTTACGGCCGCCTGAGATGTCATGAAGCAATTCGTTAATACTGCGTAACAGATCTTTTTGTTGTTCATACAATACCGATAGTTTTTGGCAACAGGTTGCAATATGTTCGGGAATGGCATCCGCGCGTTCTGTTTCGGCCTTCATGTGATAGATCTTTAATGCCAAAATGGATAACCGGTCCAATGCCCAGGCCGGACTTTCTGTATTCATTGGTACCGATGCCGCAACAGTAACATAGCTGTATCTCAGGAAAAGGCAATGATCTATTAATTCCACTTTGTCGGTACGCTCCTGGTTCAGGCGGTCAATTCTCCGCTTCAGCTTTAAAGCATGTTCAGGTTCGATGTCAGGGTCACGGATTTCATCTTCCACATGCCATTGAACTGTATCCGTCCAGCATTTTGAATAAAACAGGTTTTCAATTTCGCCATTTGCAAAAGGGTTCAGCATTGAACTATTGATCGAGTTCTGAATATGGTAATCGATAATAGCCTTTTCATATATAAGGTTAACCTTTTCACTGAACATGGCGAGATCTGTGAAAATACACATATGCAATTAATTAGGTTGTCTTCTCCTTTAATGTGGTCAGCAGGCTTATAAGGCAACTGCTTTTGCCATAATTTGTTTCTCCGGAAGCAAACATTCTTCAGGCATGGATAGCAGGATGTTTCGCTGAAGCAATTCAACCCTGATCAGTAATTTCCTGTTATTATTACATCTGACTACTTCACACGTTAATCCCGTTAGCGCTCCTTTGCTGATAACTACCCGATGCCCCGGCTTGAAGTAAAGATCATTGACTTCAATATCGCTGGTATGGGTGGTGGCGAGTTTAATATTGTCAATTATCGCATCACTCACCCTGGCTATTTCTTTACCCGTTTTAACATAGTATAAGGCGCCGGCTGCATCTATGCCGCAATAGTAATCATGCATATCCTTTACATAAATAAAAACATAGGAAGGGAAAAAAGGCTCATCTACAAATTTTCTTCTGTCGCCCCAGGTTCTGAGCACCTTTCGTGTTGGTAAATATGAAGTAACATTTTCGTCGGTAAGATATTTGTGAACTTTTTTTTCATGCTTTGGTCTTGTATAAACAAGGTACCATCCAGAATGAAATTTGCTCATGGTGATAAGGCTTAATGATTAAACAAAGGCAGGGGCCGGCAAATTGCCCTGTATGCAGCAAATTAATTACGATAGTTTTTAAGTTATTGCGTAGGAACGACAATTAATATTGCGGTTTTTACGAAAACTGCGTTTGTCCTCATCTTGTTTCGCACAGGCAATGGCGTTTGCCGGTAACGCACGATCTGCAGGAGGTAACGCCAACAGACAATCTCCATATTTCACCCGTAACAGGGTATAACGCCTTAAGAAAGGCGGCCTCAGTAGCGGCACTGGCAGCCTGTGCCATACCTGCGGCAACAATACCGGGCCAGGTGACCGCCAACTTGTTAATGCCTTTGTTAAGCAGGTGTGCGTCGATTTGAAATGAAAAGTGTGTCCAGCGGTCAGATGCCTCATGTACCGCCAATGGCGTGGGAATATCATTTACAGAGATAACTACTTTTGCTCCCGGTGCTGTAATGGCCGGAACCCGCAATATCATATCCAGGAACACCGGTTTATTGCCCGTCACTACAAACCGGAATATGCTTTCCGGCAATCGTTCCTGATGGCAAATTGCATCGGAGTCAATAAAAAAGGTTTGATAGGATGACCTGGAGTAACAGGATTCAAGCAAATTACGTTTTCGAATATCCACTGCATGCTCACTGATGCGCAGCCGGCTGTGCGATTCCGCCAGGTGTACTCCTTTTGCGTCCAACGCCACAACAATGGCATCGGCTAACACATCATCGAGCAGTTTGCCTTTCCTGGGATGGCAAAGTGCGAATCCGCCCTCATACTGGCGCATATAGCCTTCGGCAATGATCTCTTCAAATGCCTGGCAAAACAAACTTGAGGCATACCTGGTAGAAAAGTCGATATACTGCATCATCGGCTGCTGCACCACCGGTGACAATGCTACAGCTTTATTGCAATGATACCGGATTATTGCAGGCGACTGTCCATAGTGTTTATTATAAATGGCTGCGCTGAAATGGGCGATGGCGCTCACCTGGTTATCGGGGTATAGACCGCTTTCAGGCACCCCGGCGGGTTGTAATGGTAAGCCGGTAAGCGTTTGGTGCAATACAGCCGCTGTGTGTTTCATCGCCAGCTTAATGCCTTTTACCGTTAAATGGCAATTATCCAAGAAAAGCTCCCTGCCGGGAATACTATCAGGATATTCATTATCGAAAACATGCTGCAGATCGACCACCAAGATGCCTGATGCAGGAGCGGCAGCAAGTAAGGTATCTCTTATTACCTCAATACAGCGCGGCATGCTATTGGCGCAACGCTTGTAAACAATAGTGTCCCTGGCCATCGATAAATATTTTTTCGCCAGCTCCCATTTGCGGCAATTGGTATAAAAAGCGGCCAGCAATTCATACCCTCGCGGATTGGATGGATCCAATGCGATCATCATTTTTGCAGCTGCTTCAAGCACCTGCTGGTTATTGGAAACCAATGCCGCTTCCGCTCTTTCCTTTTCCTTTAGCCATCCCGCCGTTCGTCCGTCCGGCGCACAGGGCACTAACTGCTCCATTTCTGTGGATCTCCAATCACCAAGATTGAAAGCGGGAATGACAAACACAACCGGGATATTCTTTTTTAACAGGAAGGTTTTCACATTTTCAAGGAAGGCCATTACCATCCGGTTCATTTGTTCATCAACCATCTGCTTTAAGCCATGCATCCATTGATCCTTATATAACCGCAGCAGTTCTTCGTAGTTACTTTCTGCATGCAATGCATTAAAGATCCAGTTATTGCCGGCAAATATGACAACGCAATCCGGTGCAAGGGCGGCACATGACCTTACAAGAGCAGCCAGGTCATCCATAAGCATACTGGTGCGCGCCAGGTCAATTATCTCAACGTCGTGCGGAAGGCCCATTTTTCCTGCTACCGCCTGCAGTTCTTTTGCCACATTATAACAGGGATCATATAAAAATCCCCTGGCGGCAGATTCTCCCAGTAACAGCACTCTCGACCTCTTTCCTTTTGCAGGTATCTCATGCACATCTGCCCAAAGATGCCATTCCCCGCTTCTGGATGCCTCCCGTTTATAAACAACCTGGCCTTCCTTAACATAAGGCTGCCATATTCCAATCCTGTCTTCTTCCTGAACAGGCGCCGGCTGTTTTCTGAGGGGTGCCTGTTTCAACTGCTTCAGTAAAGCCAGCTTTCTTTCTTCATCCCTGCTGCCGGAATCGATAAGGGCAGCCAGTTCTTCTGCTACCTGTTTTGTGTAATCGTCAGGTGTGTTCTGCATAGCATTTGTATTGATTATTTTAAACAAATGTGTACACATCGTGTGATATGCCGGAAGGGCGCACTATATCATGCGACAGTATCAACCGTAACATATCAAGATTGTTATCCTCTCTGTCAATAATGAAATCGTTTATAACGAGCGTATCAATTTCTGTAAGTACAAAACATTTTACCGCATCCTCGGGCGAGCAAACGATCGGTTCTCCTTTTACGTTAAAAGAAGTATTAAGCAAAACCGGGCATCCTGTAATGTTCTCAAAAGCCTGTAACAGCAGGTAGAACCGTTCGTTGGTTTCCCGATGTACCGTTTGCACACGCGCAGAGCCGTCTACATGGGTAACAGCGGGCAGGTCCAGGGGAGAGATCACCTGGCAGGTTTCGAGCATAAAGGGCGAAGCATGGTCAATGGCAAAATGCTCCCCGGCCCTGGTATCAAGAACAGCCGGCGCAAAAGGCCTGAACACCTCTCGCATTTTTACCATTTTATTGATCCTGTCTCTCATGCCGCTATCCCGCGGGTCGGCCAGAATGGATCTTGCGCCCAGAGAACGGGGGCCGAACTCCATTTTTCCCTGGAACCAGCCTATTACTTTACCCTCGCTGATGCGCCAGGCGGTTTCCTTCAGCAAAACATCCTGCTTTCCCCGAAGATCATGGTAACGAAGCGAGGTTGACTCCAGTAGCTGAAGCGTTTCCTGCGAAGAATAGCGCGGGCCGAGGTAAACATGCGCCAAACGGCCGGTTTGCAAACGATTGCCCGAACATTGCAAATATGCCATGGCAGCTGCGCCAATAGCGCCCCCTGCATCATTTGCCGCCGGTTGTACAAACAAACGCTTAAATGGCCCACTGTTCAGCACCTTGGCGTTGGCCACGCAATTCAGTGCAACGCCGCCCGCCATACACAGGTCGGTTAAACCCGTTTTATCATGCAGATAACCTGCCTTTTCAATGAGTATTTCTTCCAGCACCACTTGCAGACTTCTGGCCACATCCATATGAAACTGTTCCAGTGCTTCATTGCTTTTACGTGCTTTTCTTCCCATCAGCTCTTCCAGTTGCGGGGTATACATAAGGTCTGTTTCCATAAAACCGAAGTACTGCATATCGAGCCTGTACTGACCATTGATCCCCATTTGAATAAGGGAACGGATCTTATCTGTATACAGCGGCTTTCCATAAGGGGCAAGCCCCATCACCTTGTATTCTCCTTCATTTACTTCGAACCCGAGATAACCGGTTATGGAACTGTACAACAATCCGATGGAATCAGGAAACTGAACTTCCTCGAATATTGAAAGACTGTTGCCATTGCCTATGCCATAGGTGGTGGTGGCCCACTCTCCCACTCCATCGAGCGTCAATACGGCTGCGTTTTCAAAACCGGAAAAAAAGAAACTGCTGGCTGCGTGTGAAAGGTGGTGGTCTATAAATTTTACAGGCCCTTCATAACCCAGTGACTCCCTGATGCAGGATTCTACTTTACGGGGCTGAAGCCTTGTAAACAGGTCGGGTGTATTGCTTAACATTCCGCTCCATAACTGGCGTGCCAGTTTCCTGCGCGGATCTTCGTAATAAGCCAGGCAATCAATATCGGCAACGGATATGCCGGCTTCTTCGAGGCAGTAACGGAAAGCCTGGCGGGGAAGAGAAGGGTCTGCTTTGATCCTTGAAAACCGTTCCTCTTCTGCCGCTGCTTTCAACGCGCCATCCTGTATCAGGCAGCAGGCAGCGTCATGGAAAAAGGCCGAAATGCCAATAATATTCATAAATTATTTTTAATGATCGATGTAATGAGATGGTAAATTTCGTTCAGCCAGTATTTTTTCTATCAACCTCGCACCTGGTGCTGCGGCCTCTTTTTCCCGGAAAATACGTTTCATGTTATCTACATTGTTCCTGATCGTTTCACTGGCCATAACTCTTTGTATTTTTTCCCTTAACCCTTCAATGGAAAAATTATAGATGTTCAATACTTCGCCGAGGCCCCGTTTCAGGATCCTTTCGGCATTGGCGGGCTGGTCGCGGGCAACCGGTATAACGATCACCGGTACACCGTGATAGATGCATTCTTTCAACGTACCTAATCCGCCGTGCGTAATGGCCAGGTCGGCCTTTTCCAGTACATCCAGTTGCGATATCCAGGTTACAATGGAAACATTCTCCGTATCCGTGCCTGTGTCTTTCGCCGGTATATCAGGTCCAATGCATAAGACCAGGTGCACGTTCTTCATGCATTCATGTTCCATTACCATAAGCATTTTTCTAAAAAACGAGCGGCATACAGCACCATAGCTTACTGCCTGCGATCCTAAAGATGCGAACAGCAGTTTTTTCCCGGCATGTGCGTGTATAATCCTGTTCGTGACAGCATTATTTCCGTTTCCGTTTGGTTTACGCATAAGAGAGGGGCCTATGTACTCGGCATTCCCCGTTGAATGGTTTTGGTCAAAATCAAATTCCCGGGGACAGGCAAAAAGCTCGGTCAGCACGTTCAATGGAGCCGCCAGTTGTTGCAGGGAATTTACATTGATCCTGTTTTCCTTCAGCCACTCAATTAACTGTGCGCTTATTTCCACCGGCACCTGCAGAATATCGTCTATACAATCCTGTACAATGGTACGGCCGGGTTCGCGCAGAATGGCATTAAATATAACAGGCTGTATTTTGAACTTATAGTAGAGCAATAAAAGATCAAATTTCAGGAACACGCTTACAATAAACAGATCGGCGTTCAGCTCCTTAAGAAAATCCTCATAAGCGCTGCTCATTAACATCTCGAGGTGTTTCCATTCAGGCTGATCGTTCCTGCCGCTGATCTTGTATTCTTTTCTGAAACCCGGCGGATAAACATCGGCAAAAACGGGCATAAAATTAAAGCCCTGTTCTTTCACGAGGTTTTCATTGTCTGAAATGCTTACATAAAGAATGTCATGCCCTTTATGCCTTAGCTCATGCGCCAGTCCAAACGAAGGAAGTATATGTCCTTCTTCGGTGTCCATGATGAATATTATTCTAGCCACGGTATAACAGTTTTAATTCCGGCGGAAAAGAGAATAGGCCCGCAGGTGAAGAATGCCCAGCCACCTGTTTTTCCATGTGGCGGAAGTGAACGGGTCTTTCATATATCTGTAATATTGCCACAGCCTCCTGTTGGGCATGTTTTCCTCCAATCGCCAAACACCTGCCCAGTGCACAAGGAATATTGGCCGGTGCAGGTTTTTAAAATACATTTTTCCTTTTCTGAACCTGCCGCCCTGCGTGCCTCCCCAGCATTCATACATTACCATCCGTTTTTTTTCTGTACGGGCCAGCACGTACAAGCTGGTATAGGACTTTCCTGATGTTACCATCAGGTAGTTCAGAAATGCCTGCTCCTGGCAGTCAAGCGCCATATGTTCCTTTGCAGCCAGCGCAGCATTCAGGCTTCCGGTGATGGTCTTCTCGGTTAAAAAGCCTTTTTTAGAAGTTATGAAGCCTGTATTGGCAGCAAAATTGACCTGTTCTTCATTCAGTAAACCGGTTTGTGCCACGCTCTCTTTCCAAACCCATCTTTTTAATCCCGGCATATCCGATGTGCCGGTTATACAGTCATGATCGTGCAGGAACTCAAAAGAAAATGACACATCTTCCAATACTACGGTATCCACATCTATATAAATAAATTCGTCAAACGCACCTTCCCATATAGCCAGTTTACGGTATGCGCCCTGCGGCAAACCCTCATGAAAAAGAAGACTGATATCATCAAACCGCTGTAACAATGCCGTATCATTGAATATATCAAACCTGTACCGGTCCTTCAGAGCGGTAATCCGGTCACAGTCATCATTATACGGTATAAGGCATAAGGGTATGGCCGGGTTATACTTTCTGAAACTGTTCAAAAAGGCGATGGTAAGTTCCAACATAGCGTTATTGGATAAAAAATAAACTCCTCTGCCAGGAGTGTTCTTAATGGCCGTTGGCTTATGCTGCATGTTATTGCTGTTATGGTTCGTAAAAAATTAAGTGGAGCACTGTATAAGCAGTTATCACGGTCGTCATTTTATTATCTGCGATCTTTTCGCTGCCGTACTGTTTAACGCTGGCTGTTTCCTTCTCAATGGAGTAGATGTTTACGGCGGCGTATTGCGTATTGCTTAATAAGTCAAGCTCCACCAGCCTGGGTGTACCCGACTTATTGATGGCAATTACATGAACCTTTTTATCGTCTTCACCGGCGGTACCTGCATATACGGCGATGTTATCTATATCCTGGCTGTGCGCAGCTATGCTCATGTTGCCGAAGCCATTGCCATTACCGTCGCAGTTCAGGTACAGATTGTAAGCCGCCGCTATAAACTCATTTGCTTCGGTGAGGGGCCATAAAAACGCCGCATGTATCCCATATTTACCAAAAACGCCCAGATAGTCTGCCGCTGCAATGGCGCCTGACATGTGATCGCCCCCGCCAAAATTGATCTCGGAAAATGAGATCCTGGTTCCGGGGAAGAACTTATCGATAGTGGCCTGCACCCTGGGAAGGAGCGGAAGAAAGTCGGCATGGTCGCGGCTGATCCAGCTATCTTCACGAAATCCTTCCTGCCAGAGCGTGCGGGCAGCCTGTACCCGGGCATCCACGGTAAATGTATCGTTTGAACCGGGTTCTGTTATGCGCACTGCGCCCCGTGCCTCGGGATACCAATGAAGATCCAGCACATCAAGCAACCGGATGCCTTCCCTTTCCGACGCCTTACGCATCTGATCGAGGTAATAATCAAGAAACCAGGTATAACCGTTCTTGTTAAAATATTCTTCATGACCAGGCGCATGCTGAAAATTCAGCATTTCACCAAAGCCATAGGCTGCCAGTCCAAATACTTCGGCTGCCGGGTCAATACGTTTTATGGTACGCGACAATTGGGCCGACCGGTTTATTATCTCCCTGTAATCAGGCTTTGAAGGATGGATCCGCGGATGGGTTTCAGGCCATAAGGCAGGTTCATTGTCGAGCATATATGCCCGGATGCCGCCTTCGCCTGCCGTTCCCTCGCTGCTGATGAGGAACCGTAAACATTCATCGATATATACATAGCCTCCGTTATGTTCTGCTGTTGGCAACACTGCAGGTTTTTCATAACTCACGGCTTTCCAGCGTTGGGATGGCGCTTTTTCTTCTTCCGTCACTGCTCCGTTCCCGTCTGCCGAAACAAAACCAGCCATAGGAAGGGTAATAACATCGTAGGCGTTATCTTCCCTGGCCATTCTGTGAAAAGTTGTCAATAAGCTTCCCCGCTGCTTTTTAAGTTCTTCCGGCAAATGCTGCACCATGTAATCATCATTTACATGGTAGAAATCATGACCGGCGTTAGACATATTGTTTTCCCAGTTATAGCCGGTCATGCGGTTACCTCCGAGGCGGTATGCAGGAAATCTGCTTACCCCGTTTAATCTGCCGTTAGATCCGTAGATCAGCGGACTGATAGCGAGCTTCTTATTAACATTGACTGAAAGCCGTATTGTTTTAGTATCGATCATGGTAGCAGAATATAGCTTTTATATGTTCGTCACTCTTTGGTTGCGGTTATGGCAGCAGCCTGTGCCTCATCGGCCACCAGATCCCTTCCTGCCGGCTGCAAATGTGCTGCCAGTGCCGGTTCCAGTTTCGCCAGGCAGTAGAACAGATCGTCAAACGATTCAATAACAAAATATTCCTTTTGCAATTTGAAGCTGTTATAGGGCGTGCGAAAAACATGATCGATATCGAAATCGTATTTGGGAATTACCGGATCTTCTGCATTCGCGATCTCTTCGGCAGAGGTTATAATAGCGCCTCCGTAGGGTTTCAATACTCCGTCTTCCCGTATTATGCCCATTTCATAAGTGAACCAGTATAACCTTCCGAGGTGATCCACCGCGTTATCGTTGTTAATATATTTTAAGGCGATAGCACTGTAAGCCGTCAAAAATCTAACGAATTTTTCATTCGTGAGCAAGGGTAAATGGCCGTATACATCATGGAAGATGTCGGGCTGCTCGCTGAAGTCTATCTCATGCGGTTTTCGTATAGGCACCGTTATTGGGTACTTTCTGTTAATGAGCATATAAAAGAAGTCGCGGGTAGGAATAAGTCCGCCAACAGGAATGAGTGTCCAGCCGGATATGGCCTTGAGCCGCACGCTCATTTCGTCAATGCTTACTATACGGCAGGGGTCCAGTTGCAATTGATCGAATCCGGCCAGGTATTCTTTGCTTACCATGCCGTTTCGCAGCCTGGTCTGCCGTTCACTTAGTATTTCCCAGGTTTTATGATCTTCATTGGTGTACAAATGGTAGTTCTGTGAAGTGATGTTTTTTTCCATAAATGATGGTTTGGAGATTATAGTAAATAGTGCTTTATCGAAAAAAAGAAGGTGGGGCTTACTGTTGCGGCAGTCTGGCGTTTATATAACGGATCTGCTCGTTGATGTGGGGATTTGCGCCTGTTTCCATACGCGCCTGTTTTCTCTTGGCAATTCCTTTCAGGATATCATTGTTGATAAGCGGGTCTGTCTGGTGTTTATAAGGGTATGGGATGGCATCGCGGAACCTGATAATGATATCAATACCCTTTTTCAGCCTTTCGGTATCTTCCAGCTTTTCAAGGCAGCCTGCAAAAAGGCGAAGCATATACAGTTTGTGTTCCGACAATGCAAGTTTGTCGAACTTATTGGCAAGAAAATCAAAATCCTCTTCCGAACCTCTGGCCATCAATACTCCTGTTACCACATCTGCCAGTTTCCCTTTAATTTTTTGTTTTCTGAATGCCTTTGCGAATTGCAGTACTGCGGAGCTGTCCAAAACAAGCATGGCTTCCAGGGCTTCGCCTGAAACATTGTACGATGAATCGGCTATTGCCGATCTGAAAATGGAAAGGTACCGGGGATCCTTATAAGCGCCGAGCAAATGAATGGAGCGTGCCCTTACTCCTTTATCCGGGTCGTGCTCTGCAAGGTGGGCTATCAGTGGCGCCATGGCCTGTCTTACCTCGTTTTTATCAAAGTCAAGCCGCATTAAAGTATGGAAGCGGATACCCGCGTACTTGTCGTGCAGGGCCATTTTCAGGAGGGCCAGCATCCCGGTGTCGGTTTGTTTTGAAGACCAGAAATCCACGGCTTCGCGTTTATCTATATGTGTTCCTGCATACAGGTACTGGTGTAAAAAGTTATGAGGCTGTTTGCTGTCATTCTTCTGGCACAGGGTTATTTTATTTGCATCCACATTTATCAGATCGGGGCGAACGCCATAGTTGAATGTAAATACTTCTTTTTCGCCATTGATCTCAACCCGGTGCCGCTGCTTTGCTGATCCTGTATATACATCGATCATTAACGGTATCCTGTAAGGGGGGCCTTTCTGCAGTTGCCTTATAGTTACCTGTGCCTTACCGGCGGTATCGTTGTAATCGTATTGTATGTCAAGATGGGGATGGCCTGCCCTGTTATACCACTGGTCGAAGAACCAGTTGAGATCCTGGCCGGTTACTTCCTCAAAAGCCAGCCGCAGCTGCGGCACTTCCACCGCCTTACCTTTATTCACTATGAGAAAGTTTTTTATAGATGCAAAGAACGCCTGGTCGCCCACATACTCCCTCAGCATTCGTATAACCTGTGCCCCTTTTTTATAGCTTACCACATCGAACATATCGAGCGGGCTGTTGTAATTGAACCGCACCAGCGCCTTATTCCCTGACTGGCTGTATATGTAAGTCAATAAAAGATTGTAGGCCAGCTCATCGGCCTTTTCCTTTCCATACTTATGCTCATACCAGAGGATCTCCGCATACGTGGCGAAACCTTCGCTTATGACGATATTTCCCCAGTTCTCGGCGGTTACGTAATTGCCAAACCACTGGTGAAAAAGCTCATGGGCAATAGTGGTTTCCCATTTATTTCCATCCGATAATTCACGGCT
This sequence comes from uncultured Niastella sp., assembly GCA_966211305.1. GTDB lineage: Bacteria > Bacteroidota > Bacteroidia > Chitinophagales > Chitinophagaceae > Niastella. Next base: position 8,749 of record CBIHPC010000004.1, on the reverse strand, counting down.
ATCCTGCTGTGCGGCTTCATTCAGCAGGGTTATAGTTGTGTTTTCCATACCGCCGGTAAAAAAATCCCTTACCACTATCTGTGAATATTTTGGCCACGGATAGGCGACACCGGTAACCCGCGAAAAAAAGCCGAGCATCTCCGGTGTAGTGCCGAATATTCGCTTTGCAAGCGGCGCATAGGCCGGTTCTACATAATAGCTTACCTCTTTCTGCTGCCACATATCCTTTACAACAGCAAACGCTCCTACCCCAATAAAAAACAGATAAGGGGCATGTGGCTGGTCCATCTTCCAGTGATCGGTGCGGGTGCCATCGGCCTGTTTTACCTTATTCACCAACAGCCCGTTCGAAACCGTCACATACTTTTCCGGCACATTGATATACATTTCCACTGTTGTCCGCTGGTTCGGCTTATCTATGGTTGGGCACCATACGGAAGTTGCTTCCGGTTCTCCATGTGTCCAAACCTGGGTTGGCTTGCCGGGGTCGCTGCCATCGGGGTTAATAAAATACAGTCCCTTGTTGAAAACGGCGGCATCGTGCCCATTCGCTTTTAATTTACCGGGCTGCGACCTGTAACTGATGAAGACCTGGTAACGCTCATTGCGGTTATATTTTTTATCGAGGCGGATCTTTATAACCTCGCCATTATAATCATATTTAAGGGGCAGTACATCTTTCCCCTTTACAAGCGCCACCTGGTAAATCAACATCCCTTTCGCATCAAGCAGAAGGCTGTCTGTTTCGTAAAAATGGGGATGCAGGGTGATCCAAACCTTTCCGTTTGCACAGGCCTGCCTGTAATCGAATTTGATCTGCAGGCGGGTATGAACCAGATCGTTCGGGCAGGTGAAAGCAGTACTGTATTGTTTATTATTGCTGCTGTCGTCTTTCCCGGTAATTTGCCTGGGATACCCATACAGGAATAATAAGCAACACAGCATTGCACATGCTGTTGCTTTCATAATTTGATAGTTTAATGAAATGTTATTTGGCCAATAGACAGTATAAAGCAAATAGCATAAGTTGCTATTTGCTTTAATATGAGAGAAGTTTATAAAGCTGCATCAGCAGCGGGCCTTAGCAGGGAATTATATTATTTTACGCGATTTTGTTCTTCATAAACACCGCTCCTGTCGCGCGGATTTTTGGTGTTTTTGATGTTCTTTCCAAACCTGTAATTGAAGGATACGGTAATTATACGGGTGTCTGAAGGCTCCCTGAATGTAGCTTCAGACCGGGGCACTTTAACAATTTCACCGCGCCTGATGGCTGAGTAAAAAATATCACTCACATTGACGCCGATAGAACCCATTTTTGAGAATAACTGCTTTTTGATGCCGGCGCTCATTGCTGCTATTCCTTTGTTAACGTACTGCCCGGTATAGCTTCTGCTTCCCCAGTTAAAGGCCAGCTCGGCACTCCAGTCGTTTTTGAAATTAAACCGGTTGAACAGGTTGAACGATGCGATAAAAAAACTGGTATCAACCGGCAGCCCGTTGAACACAGATCTAAGATGGGTTCTTTCGGGATTGAAAGATACGTCTGCATTCCACCATTTGGTCAAGTCCTTATTATAGGAAAGCATTAGTCCCAATATGCCCACGCGGCCTATGTTGCCCGGGCGGCTTATGTATATATCGTCTGTCACATCTACCACACCGTTGAAATTGTTCGTTAAATACGAGTAATAAACAGTTGTGTTTAAACGCTCCTTAAAAATATGCGTGGCTTCAATGGTATTCGCAAACTCAGGGCTAAGGAAAGGGTTTCCGGCTTCCTGGTAATACCGCTGAATAAGTGATAAGAAGGGGTTCAGCTGATCATAGGATGGTCTCCTGATCCGCCTGCCGTAATTGACAAACAACTGGTTGGTGTTGGTAGTATCAAATTTGTAGGAAAAGAAAAAGGTTGGAAATGCATTCACGTAGTTCCTTTTGAAAGAAGAATCCTTTTGATACAGGTTACCCAGCTGATGGCCTTTGGCATTTGTTTGTTCGAGCCTGATACCGGCTTTGATGCCGAACCGTTTATACTCTTTAAAGCCTTCCAGGTAAAGCGCATTGATATTTTCGTCGTAGAGGAATGAGTTTGTTCTTGTATAATCAGGATATTCAACACCGCCGATCTCTGTGAAATACTTTGCCCGGTTATCGGTTTTCACCAGGCTTGTCTTTAAGCCGGTACCGATCCTGATACCATTTTTGAGGGGAAAGGAATAATCGAGTTTTGCAGAGTAGATATCGATGATCCTTGGCAGATCGCCGGTCAGCATATCACGGTTCTTCCAATTATTACCGGCATCGAATGTGGTATTTTCAAAGGCCTGTTCATTATCTGAATTGTAATGAGCGATATCGATGTCCATGCTCAACTCTTTTCCGGTGGCATCGAATTGATGTACCATGTTTACATTGACCGACCCGTTCCGCCAGGTATTATCCGTATTATTCCGGGAAAATACCATTGAATCCAACGAATTGGTTGTATTGAACACGCGGTTCAAATTATTCCCTCTTTCTGTTGCCGGCCGCAAGGCGCCATTGAAAATAATACCGAAGGTTGTTTTCTTGTTGAGGTAGTAATCCATCCCCAGTTTGAGGGTGCCTGACTTGCGGATATTTTTGATAAAGGATTCCTGCCGGATCATGGAAGTGACAACGTCGTGATCGTCTTTAAACAATCTTGTGCTGGTCACATCGCGAAAAGTTTCATATACACCGTACCCGATATTACTAAAGAGATTCACTTTGTTCACCCGGTAATTTATATTTACCGATCCGCTCGGCTTGCTATAAACGCCCTGCCCATAGTTCAGCGAAAGCCCGGCATTAAAACCATGCTGCTTATTTTTTCTGGTTATGATATTAATGATGCCTCCAGTGCCTGCTGCATCGTATTTGGCCGGGGGATTGGGGATCAGTTCAATTTTGTCGAGCTGATCTGCAGGCAGTGATTTTAAAAATCCCCACAAATCGGTATTCGATAAGTAGGTAGGTCTTCCATCAACGAAAATAGTAACGCCTTTGCCCAGTAAACTAATGTTTCCTTCCTCGCTTAACCTCAGGCCAGGCAATTTACCCAGTACATCAAAGGTATTAACACCCAAATTAGTAATAGAACCTTCTACATTTACCACTGTACGGTCGATCTTACGTTCAATAAAGGGTTTCCTGGCCCTTACCGTTACAGCAGCCAGGCTATTGTCTGCCCGGGACAACCGAATGGCGGAAAGATCGATGTTTTCATTGCCGGTCACAATATGCAGTGGCTCACTGGTGTATTTTTCATAACCGATGTTTGTTATAATCACCGTATAATCTCCTTTGTCGAGATATTCAAAGCGGAACTTTCCCTCACTGTTGGTAACTTCGGCCTTCACCAGTACAACGGAGTCGCCTAACCGGTTCAACACCACGTTTGCTCCTTCAATGAACTTATTACCGGTATCCCTCACCATGCCACTTATTATGCCGGTAGCTTCCTGTGCCTGTACATTATTGAATTGCAGCAACAAACACACGATGCAAATAAACACCAATGATCTCATCGTTAAAGATTTTAAATATCAGGAAAGGCAACATCAGGGGCGTACTTTGCCCTGGCGGGATATTTATCCTGCCTGTAAGGGTGTTGCATTAATTTCGAGGGGTATAATTTGTATTAGTTGGGGGCGGAGTTGTTACGCCGGGCAGCGGCACGTTTCTTATCCACTTCTCCCTGGCGTTTCCATAACTCTTTCATCATACTTTCGATCAGTTTATCATGTTTTATCAGTATGCTTTCGTCATGTATTTCGCGGTCGTTGATATAAAAAACAGGCCGGCTATCGCCTTTTGCCACCAGTTTGTAGCGGTTCTTTTCCTTATCTGTTGTGGTGATGGTAGAAAGATAGATCTCTTCTGCCGTAGGCTTCCGGTTGAGATCGGGGAAGCTCATTTCTGTAGACAATGTCTTATTGTTGTCGCCCGTTGTATCGGCCGTCGCAGAAGCAGACTGCCTGTTTACATCCTGTGCATACGAATGATTGGTAAATATAACCGGCAATGCGCACACCAGTACCAGGCTGCATATTAAAACAATGCGGCCAAAGAGATCGAGGCTTTTATTCTCTTTATGTATGATCCTTTTTACACGGTCTAAGAGGCTGCCCTGTGTACCGGGGAAAGCCATTGCCATATTGCCCATGCTATTGTTGACCCAGTTTTCCTGGAACGACACCAATGCATTGACATAACTTTTTCTGCCTGCAGTACCGTTGATGGCCATGTCATCGCAGCAATTTTCCCGTTCAATTCTTATAAGGGACGAAATCCACAAAACCGACGGATTAAAAAAGAAGATGGTTTCTGCAAAACTTTGCAACAGATTCACAAAATAATCTTTCCGTTTAATGTGCGCCAGTTCATGCAGCAGAATAGCTTCTACCTGGTCCGGGGGCAACTTTGAAAACAAACCTAAAGGAACCAATATGACAGGCTTCAGCAGACCCACAACCGCCGGAACTTTTACCAGGCCCGATTCCAGCAATACCGTATATTTTCCGATCTGCAGGCTTGCCGCCAGCTGTTGTACTCTTTCCTTCCAGTATGCATCGGGTTCCTGCGTTTTATAATTTTTAATCCGTTGTATCCGGCCTATATCTGCCAGCATTTTAGCCAGCTTAAAACAAAAGACTATGAACCATATGGTAACAATAAGCGCAGAATGGGTATTAAAATAAGCTATGAACCGGCCTGTATAACTCTGTTCTTCTATACCCGGCAAAAGAAAGTTTGTTTCAACCGGGCTTCCGGAAAGGGACAATGCCGCAGCTGAATTTTGTGTAAAGAATGTCAGCTCTCTGAAAAAAGTAAAAAGGCTTGTGATAACAAGCAACATAAACAGCCCAGAAAAAAGATTATAGCGTAAAGCTGCAGACGACCTTTTCGATAAGGTAATAATGATAGCGGCCAAAAGAGAAAAAAGGAGGCCCTGCCACAATGAATGGATAAGGGTCCAACAGAGTGCTTTTACAGCAGCATCTGAAAGAAAATGGTTTACGAATAGTGTATTCATAGCATTAAAGTTTATAGCTTGTCAAGCAATGCTTTTATTTCATCGAGCTCTTTTTTGGAAACTTTTTTGTCATCGAGCAACTGCATCATGAGATTGCTGGCAGAACCGTTAAAAGTTGACTCAAGGAAACGATTCAGCAGCAAGCCTTTCAGCTTCCGTTCTTCCTCCGCCGGCCTGTACACATGCTTCATGCTGCTTTCATCGCGCAGTAGTAACTTTTTTTCAAACATGATCTGCATTAATCGCAACGTGGTGGTATACTGCACTTCTTTCTGTTCATTGTTCAATTGGTCGTTGACAAACCTTACCGTACAGGGACCGTGTTGCCACAGTACCTGCAATATTTCCAGCTCTGCTTTGGTAGGCTCTGTTTTTTTATTGCCGTTGTTGCTCATATTACTTTGTTTCTCTTATAAAGGTAGACAATCTTTCGTACGAAACAAATTTTATCCTGGAATTTGAAAAAAAAAGTCCGCCGCCATTAAAAAAAACTTATCCCTGGGGGTTGTATGGAAGGGTTATTTTACCTGCTGCAGTAATTGCTGGCTTATGAGGTGGTTGATATCTACAAACTCATTATTCATATAGGTTTCGTAAAACAGCTGTGTTTCAATTGTCTTGAACTTACTGTGAAAATAGGCGCAATTCTGGTAGCCTTCCTTTTGTCTTTCTGCCTTGTCTTTACCATGGGGGTAATGAATGGCCTCGGCAGTTCTCAGCAGGCTTATCTTTACGCCGTTACGGTGCAGCCGGTATGCCAGATCGTTATCTTCGCTTCCCCATCTGCCGTCAAAGCTTTCGTCGAACAATCCGATGTTGATCAATTCTTCCCTGGGAACTGATACATGGCAGGTCCAGAAATAATACCAGGGAGCAGGCAGGTCATCAATTTTATCATTGTACCTTACGTAATGCTGATCTCTCACATCGAGATAAACGGGATAATCTGCCAGCCTTTGGATGGATCCGTCAGGATCACCTGACACGACCAGCTTTTTCAGCACTTCTTCCGATTTTTCGTTATGATCAAACCCATATACATAACCTATTGCCGCTGCGCTGGTTTCGTTGCCGGCGTAGTACCGGAGATGCTCCTGCAGGCAATTGGTATGAAGGATCACACTCGAATCGATAAAAATACAGATCCGTCCCTCTGCAGCGCGGATGCCCATATTCCTTGCGGATGCCGGCCTGTAACCTTTATCTTCCTGGAAAAGGTACTTTATGTTCATTTTTCCTTCATACAGCTTTACTACGTCTCTTGTATTGTCTGTGGATCCGTCATCGGCAACGATCACTTCATACCTGTTTTTACCAAGGTTTTGCAATGTCAGCGAATCAAGTGAGTAAGTAAGCAATTTATCGCGGTTGTAAGTAGGTATGATCACTGAAACGTCATACTTGTAATTTGAGTTTTCCATTATTCGTTTTTTGTTTTTTAATGGGAAGGAAGCGGTTACTTAATAGTTATACTTCAAATGAAGGAAAGCATTTTATATATATGCTCCCGAAGGCCGTTTACAAATCCGTTGATGGTATTGAGGTCATACCTGTCGGTATCATAAATGATCTTAAAATCCATATGATCCCTGGTGAGCATAAAGATCAGTTTCATATCGGTGTTGATCATCAGCTTCTTTTCCGGCTCTTCCAGAATACTGATGTTTATATCTGCGGTGGCTGCCGCTGTATTTTCGGGAGAAATATTCCGTGAATAGTATCCGTTTGTGTCGAGGTATTCGAGCGTAAATTTTGAAAAGCTGCTTAATTTATGCTGTTCGGCCGGTACCCTTGACTGAAATGTATCGAGCAATGAATAAGCCCAATACTGCTGCATATCTTCATTGGCTGTCTTTACTTTCTTTATTGTACTGATCAGCGAGTCTGCATCATCGAGTACCGTTCTGATCACGCTCATCCTGGCATAAACACCAATCTGTTCTTCTGCGCCTTCCAGAACATCCCTTCCATGCGTTTGGGTGCATATGACAATATCGCCCTGTTGCGTTAGTTGATAAATATATAAATTGAACATTGCCTGCAGTATCACGAACATACCGGTAGCATACCTGCTCGATAAGGTATTAAGGCCTTCCACTACTTCTTTGGGCATCCAGGGAAATATTCTTACAATATCATAGCGCTGCCCTCCATTCACCGGATCTTTTATTCCCGGAATTATTAATCCGGACGGCAGTTGTTTATACAGGTCGTTCCAGTATTTTTTATGTTCTTCGCCATATTCCCTGATAAACCGGTTCGTGACAGCCATATAATCCTTATACTGGAATTTCAGTGAAGGCAGGTCCGGCTGTTTATTCCGGGTGCAGGAAACATAAGTGGCGAACAGGTCATTGATCAGCACTTCTACAGACCAGCCATCATAAATGACGTGGTGTATATTGATGGAAAAGAAGTGGGTCGCTTCATCTGTTTGCACCAGCCTTGTAATAAACAAAGGCCCTTGTTGCACCTGAAAACGGTCGTAGAAATAAATAAGCCGGTTAAGCAGGGCCGGGCGCTCCTTTTCGGGTATTCCGCTTATGTTATGGTAATCCACTTCAAAACAGGGAGCGTTTTCGTCCAGCAATTTTAAATAATGTTTATTCCCTGTTTTTGGGAAAGCCGATCTCAGGCTTTCATGCCTTTTTACCACATAACGAACCGCTTTTTCGAGGCAATCACGCATGAACCCTTTTCCTTCTATCCTGAAATTAAACAAGCCATGCTGGCCATTCTTCAACTCCACGTCACACGCATCGTTCACCCACCACTGTTGTACAGGAGCGATCTCATAACAGACATTCCCGTTCAGTTCAATTGGCTGGGCTGCATTTTTTGCCGGGTGCGCGCGCCGTAGCTGTTCCTTACCTGCGCTTTGAAAATATTCGATCAACTGGTCTTTACCGGCCTTTAACTGATCTAAGAAAACGGGATCTATCTTTTTAGACCTTGAAAATTTTACACTTAATTCCCCTTCCCGGTATGCGAGCACAATGCCTTGCTGATTTGCTTTCTCAAGCAATGAAAAGATGGAAGTGAATTCCAGGTCTCTCATATTAATTATATAAACGGGTTATAACCTTATTTCTTCTTCGTCCTCTATTATTACCACATCGTTGTTGAGGTGTAACAGCGCACTTACAGTTGCGGCCAGAGATTGAATATCCGGAAGCTGGAATATCGCTTTTAAGGGGATCGTGACATTCCATTTTTTCGTGATGGCTAAAACAAGCCTGAAGGCCATAAGGGAATGGCCCCCCAGTTCAAAGAAATTATCATTAATGCCAATAGGATCTGTTTTGAGCAGGCCTTTCCAGATCTCTACCAATCCGGCTTCCAGCTCGTTCCTTGGCGGGGCGTACACTTTTCCAACTGCATAGGCGCCTTTCAGTTTGGGTAATTGCTTTCTGTTTACTTTTCCACTGGCAGTAAACGGAATTGCCGCCACCGGTATCAATTGGGCCGGAATCATATAAGCCGGCAATGTATTGTATAGATACGTCAGCACCGTTTCTTTTACATAACTTTCTTCTGTAAGGATGAAGCCCACCAATCTTTTGTCTTCCTCACTGCTTCCTGCAACCGTTACGGCCGCCTGCTTTATGCCTGGCGCTGTCTGGAGCACATTTTCCACTTCGCCGGGCTCTATGCGGTAGCCCCTGATCTTTACCTGATCGTCTATACGGC